>JAFMQQ010000980.1 GCA_017354595.1 Micromonosporaceae bacterium | reverse complement strand
CCCCGGCCGGCATCGCGTTGATGGTCGCCGCCAGCGTGACCCGCCCGTTCCGCGCGACATTTCCGGTCAGGTTCGCCGACCGCTGCTGTGCCACCAGCTTGTCGGTCTTCGCGTTGAACGCCCGGTACGCCAGGTAGTACGTGCTCGGGGTCCATGTCTCGGCACCCAGGTTGGTGACGGTGATGTTCACCTTGCCGGCCTGGTTCTGCAGCACCGGCGGGTTCGGCACCGGGTTCGAGATCGAGTACCGGGCGTTGTACGGGCTGTGCGTGACGAACAAGGTCGGCGGGTTGGCGGTACCGGTGCCGGCGAAACCCTTCCAGCCCAACGGGTCGGTCGCCGAGGCGCGCAGCGAGAGCCCGTTGTTCGGCTGCCCGTTCACCCAGCCCTGTACCAGGTCCCGGCCACGGGTACCCAGGTCGAGAAGCACCGCCTTGGCCGGGCAGGCCGACCGGGACTGGCCGAGCGCGATGTACCCGTACGCGAACGAGGAGCTGACCAGCGCCGAACCGACCGACGGGCCCGGGTAGGAGAACCCGGAGCCGGCCGTCCACGAACCGGTGACCGGGTACACGCCGACCGGTCGCGGGGTACAGGACGGCCCGTCGTAGGCCGCCACTTCCAGCTGGGCGCCGTAGATGGTCTGGTTGGTCAGGCTGCTGACCAGCCCGTTGAACTTCAGGTAGCTGGCCGCGGCCGAGCCGCCCTGGTCGCCGACGAGCAACTCGGTCGGGTTCGCGGTGGACGAGCCGCCGTGCACCACCATGGTGCTGTCCGCACCCCACCAGTTCACGGTCGGGTCCACCCGTACCGGGAAGCGCCGGGCCGGATCGGTGAGCCAGGCGCGGTCCAGCGTGACCACCAGCGCCGGCAGACTATCCACAGTGGAGAGTGTGTACGTGACGCCGGTGGAGACGGCGGGCGTGGCCGCCGAGTCGCGCATCGTGCCCGCGGGCAGTACCGCCCGGACCGCGCCGGACTCGTCGACCAGCTCCACCTCAGCACCCGCCTGGCGCGCGGTCAGGCCGGTCAGCTGCAGCGGGAAGACGTACCGGCCGGGTGCCGCCGCCGAGTGCAGCACCAGGGTCTCCTCGACGCCGGCGGTGCCGTTGTCGAAGCGCAGGTCGGTCTGCGGCGCCGCGCCGCGGTAGGTGACCGAGGCTCCGGTCACCGCACCGGCTGCCGCGCTCGCACCGGCCAGGCCGAAGGCGAGCGCGTGGCCGGCGTCCAGCCCGACCCGCACCATCGGGCCGGATCCGGCTCGCGCGGCGAACCGGACGTCCACCGAGCCGGCAGCGTTCTGCCAGCCGGCGGCGGCGCCGCCCGCGGCCACCAGGCTCGGATCCACCGGTGCCCAGGCGCCATCGGGTCGCTGGTAATTCAGCGGGCCAGCGGAGAACTCGGTGGTCTGGGTACCGTCCGGGTTGTCGTAGGTCCGGGTGTTCTCGGTGCGCGTACCGGGCAGCTCCATGGCGGTGGTGGGGTCGAACACCGCGGCCTTCGCGGCCGGTGGCGTCACCACCGCCGCGGTGTTGGCCGGTGCGGCCGGCGCAGCGGCCGGCTCGCGCAACGGGTACTCCCCGCGCAGGCTGGTGCCGATCGTGTGGTTGCCGGAGGAGCCGACCAGGTGCGGCAGGCCCGCCGCCGAGCCCGAACGCTGGGTGGGCGCGGCATGGTAGGGACCACCGGTACCGCCCGGGCCGCGCGCCGCACC
>JAFMQQ010000254.1 GCA_017354595.1 Micromonosporaceae bacterium | reverse complement strand
TGAACTACAACGCGGGGACGCTGGGCACATCGATGGTGGAGGGGCGCATCTCGGCGGGTGTGGTGGTCGGCGACGGCTCGGACATCGGCGGCGGGGCGTCCATCATGGGTACCCTCTCCGGTGGCGGCAAGGAGGTCATCCGGGTCGGCGAGCGGTGCCTGGTCGGCGCGAACGCCGGCATCGGCATCTCACTCGGCGACGACTGTGTGGTGGAGGCGGGCTGCTACGTGACGGCGGGTTCCAAGGTGGCCTTGCCTGAGGGCCGGGTGGTGAAGGCGGGGCAACTGTCCGGTGTGGACGGTCTGCTCTTCTGGCGCAACTCGGTGACCGGTGCGCTGGAGGCCCGGCCCCGCGCCGGGCGTACGGTCGCCCTCAACGCCGCGCTGCACGCCAACTGACGCGCGCCCGATCAGGAGAAGAGTTCCTCGATCGCGGTGATGGTACCGACGCGGTGCAGCCACGCCTCGAGTTGGTTGCGGTCGGTGCAGCCGGTGACGCGGTTTCGCACCTCATCCGTGAGGGTGAAGCCGCGGGACTCCAGCACGGTCAGGATTGCCTTGGCCTCGCCCTCGGCCACGCCGGCGGACCAGATGGTGCGGTTGTAGACGCTGCGGTACGGCGGGGTGAGGGTCGTCATCACTACCTCCTGCAGGTGGAGTTGCCGGGGCTCAGGGAGCTCGGCGAACACAAGGTCATAGTACTGGCGGCCGAGTTCGGTGCCGACCGTCATGAGTGCGGTGGCGAGGGCGCGGAAGATCTCTTCACTGCCGGGCCGGTCGTGGTGCAGGATCGCCGAGATGACCGCGAGTTCCGGTAGGTCACGTGCCAGCCGAGGATCCCGGACCACGGGCACCCGGTCCGGGCCGACGACATCGGGGCGTACCACGGCCGCCCGACCGATCCGGATCGGCCGGTCGTACGCGGCCGCGGTCTTCGCGTCATCGCAGAGCACCAGCAGGATCACCGGATAGCCGTCGCGCGCCCAGAGACTGGCGACGTAGAACGGCCAGACACGCAGCTTCTCCTCGCGGAACCTGCGTTGTATCTCGACGATGACCGCGACCTCGTCGGGCGGCGAGCCGAAGACGAGCACCCGGTCGGCGTGATAGTTGGTCGGCTTGTAGTGCGAGAACTCGTTCGACGCCACCCGCACCGGAGCACCCTCGGGCAGCAGCGCCGCGGCCGCACCAAGCAGAACACGCACCAGTGCGGGACACCGCTCGAACATCTCGGCGAAGCCGTCATGTCGGTCCCCAGGCATGCGACGACATTGGCACAGGCGTACGACAGTCCCGGGCTCGCCCGCTGGCACGCCAGCTGGTACGAACGATGCAACCAACCGCGCCGCCGCCCCCGTGAGTAGGGCAGGACAGCGGAGGGAGCGCGGATGCGAGCGGAAGCCGAGCAGCAGTACGGCGACTACGTCGCGGCCCGCGCGTCGCGCCTGGTGCGCTTCGCCTTCCTGCTGTGCGCGGACTGGCACCGTGCGGAGGACGCGGTGCAGAGCGCGCTGGTCAAGCTCTACCTCGCCTGGCCGCGGCTGGGTCGCATCGAGACCGTCGACCCGTACGTGCGCCGGATCATCGTCCGGGTCCTGCTCGACCACGGACGGCTGGCCCGGTTCCGGCGGGAACTGCTGCGCGATCGGCCACCGGAGCCGCCGCCGGCCGCTGATGGCAGTGGCGCCGTCGACGACCGGATCGCGTTGCTGGCGGCCCTGGCCGCCTTGCCGGCCCGGCAGCGGGCCGCGGTGGTGCTGCGGTTCTGGGAGGACCAGTCGGTCGAGCAGACCGCGCAGACGCTCGGCTGCTCAGCCGGAACCGTGAAGAGCCAGACCGCGCGCGGCCTGCAGACCCTGCGCCGGCTGCTCGCCGACCAGTACCTTCTCCGAACAGGTGGATCCGATCATGACTGACCTGCTGGAGCTGATGACCCGCGCGGTAGCGGAGCAGCCGCCGGTGACTATCACCCGCGAGTCATCGATCGCGGCCGGGCGCCGGGCAGTACGGCGGCGCCGTACCGGGTTGGCGGCACTGTCGGTCACCGGCGCGGCCGCACTCGTGGCGACCGCCATCGCCGTACCACGCGCCCTGGCTCCGGTCAGCCCACCGTCCAATGTGGTCACGTACCCGGTGCCGCAGTTGCCCGCCGCCGGGGTACCGGGCGCCATCGACCGACCGGATCTGGTCGGCAGCGATCCGTTGCTGATCCACTTCGGGGTGGCGAGTTCGGCCTGGCCGCTGAGCGAGGTGTGGTACTCGTCGGCGAACGGTACCGAGTCGGTGCGGGCCGGCGCGCTGCAGGTGATGCTGGGCCGGTCCGAAGCGGAGCCCCGGCGGGTGGCCGAAGGCACCGGCCTGTCCCGGTCGGTCACCGATCCGTCCCACCCGAACGCGTCGCCGAGCCCGATCGCCGAACGGCACACTTCCCAGCCGACCACAGTGGACGGTCGGTCGGCAACCCTCTTCTCGACCACCTTCGCCGACGGGACGTACCCGCGCTACGGGCTGCTCTGGCAGCCGGCAGCCGGGCTCTGGCTCGGCATCTCCGCGGAGACCGAGACCGGTGTGGCGGAACTGTGGAGCGATGTCGACGCGCTCGACCTCAGCCGCGCGTACCGCGTCGTGGTGCCGTTCCGCCTCAAGTCACTGCCGCCCGGGGCGCGGGTACTCGATTGCACCGCCGGACTGCCGGCTGCGGGCGAACCCCTCGCCGCCTCGTTCCTGACCGTCGGCGGCCCGGACGGGCGGGCGGCCATCTCAATCGGCCAGCCCACTGTCTATCCGGCCGGGTCGACTCCCGCCACTCACGGGCCGCAGCCGTCGTTGCCGGCCCAGAACCGCACCGTGGCCGGGCATTCGGTCTTCTGGACCGGTGGGTACTTCTTCTCCAACGACTGGGACGGGGTACCGATCACGGTTGGCGTCGAGGACGGGTACGGCGAAGCCGAGGCGACCCGGATTCTCGCCGGTCTCCAGGTCAGCAAGAACCTGACCGACCCGACCACCTGGCCCACAAGCCCGACGGCCGGGTAGCTTGTGGCGGTGCAGTATGCGGTGAACATCCCTCCGTTCGCGGAGCCGGCGACGCTCATCTCGCTCGCGGTCGAGGCGGAACAGGCCGGCTGGGACGGGGCATTCTTCTGGGACCACATCGTCTGGCTGCCACAGTTGCGGCTCGACGTATCCGATCCGTGGGTCCTGCTGGGCGCGGTGGCGGCGCGGACCGAACGGATCCGGCTCGGCACGATGGTGACGCCACTCCCGCGCCGCCGGCCGTGGGTGGTCGCGAAACAACTGACCACGCTCGACCACCTCAGCGGTGGCCGGTCGGTGCTGGGGGTCGGTCTCGGCGCGCCGGCGGGCGAGTTCGCCGCCTTCGGTGAGCCGGCCGAGGCGCGGCAGCGGGCGGCGTTGCTGGACGAGGGGTTGCGCGTGCTCGACGGCCTGCTGCGCGGTCCGGTCGACCACGACGGGGACCACTTCCAGGTACACAGCGAACTGCTGCCGCGACCGGTACAGCAGCCGCGACCGCCGATCTGGGTGGCCGGCGAGGCTCCGCATCCGCGGCCGCTGCGCCGCGCCACGCGATGGGATGGCGTAGTCCCGTTGAACACCGACGGAGCAATGAGTCCGCAACAACTCGCCAGCTACCTGGCCCTGGTCGAACCTCCGCCGGCATGGGACGTGGTGGTCGCCGGCGTATCCGGCGTACCGGCGAGCGAATACCAGGACGCTGGCGCAACCTGGTTGGTGGAGGGACTCTGGCCGGGTGACGGCTGGGTCGACGAACTCCGTACCGCTATCCACAATGGACCACGCAGGTAGGGCAGGAGCTACCCACCGGCCGGGGTGACCAGGGCGTCGGTACGGGTGCCGTCCCGGACGAAGCCGGCGATGATGCTCGCCAGCCGGCCGGCCACGAGCCCGATGAAGGGCAGGTGTTCACCGCCCTCGCAGGTCGCCTGCCCCGGCTCATCCTCCGCGTCGGGTACGAACCGCTCCCCCCAGCGCACCAGCCCGAACGTACCGTCGGCGGCGAGTCCAGCGTGGACAGACGGGAGGGCGGCGCGGCCGGCGTACTCCAGGATGACCGTGCGGCCGGCGATGTTGTCCAGGCAGTCCACCAGCAGGTCCGCCCCGGCCGCAAGCTCGGCGATGTTGGTTTCGGAGAGCCGCACCGGGTAAGCCTGCGAGTCGATGCCGTAGAACGTGCGCAGCTGGGCGCGCAGCGCCTCCGCCTTGTTCCTGCCTACCGCCTGGCGGGTGTACGCCTGGCTGGCCAGGTTCTTCGCCTCCACCCGGTCGAAGTCGACGAAGGCGAGCGTGGCGGGCAGGTTGCGGCACAGCGTGGCCGCGGTCGAGCCGAGCGCGCCCACGCCACAGAACAGGATCCTCACCCGCGCCGGGCTCACCCGCGCCGGGCCAGGCCGGCGCCGAAGGGCACCTTCGGGCGCAGGTAGATCCGCACCGTGCCGGTCGGGTCGGCGAGCCGGTCCACCACGAAGCTGCGGAACGCGTTGGGAGGCAGGTCGGATACGACCAGCCCGGCTACTTCGCCCGCGCGTACCAGCTCCTCGGCGATCCGGCGCACGTCGGCGTCGGCGATGTCGTCATCCAGCGGCTGGGCCAGATCCGCCGATCGCCCGGCGTAGGTGATGTTCAGAATCCCCATCCTCATCCTCCGTTCCGTTACCGGCTCCACCCACCCCGTTGGCAAAACCCTCAAAGGCCAGACTCAACGCGCAGCTCCGCCACCCACGGCGGCACTTCACTCAACACCTCGGGCTCGCCGGAACCGTTGCGGCGCAACACATCCGTCGGTGTCACCACGGAATAGCACAACGACCGCCCGAGCGCCGCGTCCAGCGCGGCCATGGTGCTTTCATCCTCTGCGGAAAAGGCGAGCGGGCCGCGCGGGTGCGAATGCGCGATCTCCACCAGTGCGGCCCGGTGCCACCAGATCATCTCCCAACGGGTACGGGAGTCCGCAAGCGCATGAGGCACCCCGGAGGTATCCCGCCAGAGCACCTCGCCACCGGTACCGATCAGGAAGCAGACCTCACGCAAGATGCCACCTCACCAGGCCGTGACGTTGAGGCGGTGGGTCCGGATCGCCTCGTCGATGACGCCGGGCAGGCTCTCCATTGTCAGCACCCGGTCCCGGCCGGAGAGGCAGATGCCGGCATCAACCACCTGCAGGTCGGACGCGACGATGGTGACGAATGCTTCGCCACGGTACTCGTACCGCACCTCCAGCAGCTCGCCGGCGAGCCAGCGCAGGTTGCGCAGCAGCGCGCCGGCCGCGTACAGCGCGGCGGCCGCCCGGTCCT
>JAFMQQ010000979.1 GCA_017354595.1 Micromonosporaceae bacterium | reverse complement strand
ACCGACCCCCACGGATCCAGCGGGGTGACCGGCGAATCCGAGCCCAGCGCCAGCGTCACCCCGACCCCGGCCAGCGCGCCGATCGGGTTGGAGGCAAGCGACCGCGCCACTCCCAGGCGGGTGGCGTACATGCCGTGCTCCCCGCCCCAGAGCCGGTCGAAGGCCGGCTGGACACTCGCCACCACATCGAACTCGACCAGCCCGGCGATCAGTTGCTTGTCCAGGATCTCCAGGTGCTCCACCCGGTGCCGCAGCGCGCGCAGCCGGGGCAGCCCCACCTTCGCCGCCGCCAGCGCGAACCCGGCCAGTACGGTGGCGATCGCCTTGTCCCCGATCGCATGGAAGCCACCCTGCAGGCCCGCCTCGGTGCACTCCACCAGGTGGGCGGCGACCTGCTCCGCGGTCAGGTACCCGTGCCCGCAGCCGTCGGTGTCGGCGTACGGGGTGCGCAGGTATGCGGTCTGCGCGCCCAGCGCGCCATCGGCGTACAGATCGCCACCGGCTCCGGTGGCACCCAGCTCCCGCGCCTTCGCCACCGCGCCCAGTTCGCCCCAGTACCCGTACACCTCGGGCAGCCGCTGGCCGGACAGCGACAGTACGGCCTGGAAGTCCGCCTCGCCGGAGGTACCCGGGCCGCCGCACTCGTGCACCGCGGCGATACCGCACTGCGCCGCGTACCGCAGCGCGGCCTGCTGCGCCGAGCGCCGCTGTGCCGCGGTGAGCGAACCCATCGCCACCTCGCGGGCCCGGTGGTGCGCGTCGCGCCGCAGCCAGCCGGAGCCGTCCCAGCCCGGCACGTCCGGTGGCACCTCGGCGAGCAGCGCGGTGGAGACGGCCGCCGAGTGCACGCTCGCCTGGGCCAGGTACACCCGCCGCCCGCCACCGGCCCGATCCAGTTCACTGGCGCCGGGCGGGCGCCGCGGCGACCAGCCCGACTCCTCCCAGCCCTGGCCGACCACGACCGCGTCGGCCGGCAGCGACCGTACGTGCGCCGCCAGCCGGTCCAGCACCTCCATCGAGGACCGGGAGCCGGCCAGATCCAGGCCCAGCCGCACGATCCCGGTATCGGTGGTGTGGACGTGCGCGTCCACAAAGGCCGGAGTGACCACCGCACCGGCGAGGTCCACGGTCGCGTCGGCGGCCGGCGCCTCGGCGTCCGGCCCCAGCCAGGCGATCCGGTTGCCGCGCACCAGCAGCGCGGTGGCGCGCGGGTCGCCGGGACAGTGCACGCGGGCGTTGCGGTACAGCACAGCGAGCGTCATGCCTCTATCCTGCCGCCAGCCTCGCGTCGAATAGCGCGCGGACGCCCGGCTCGGTGCGGACGAGATCGAGGGCGTACTGGTCGTGGCCGGGCAGGTAACCGTTGCCGATCAGCATCGTCACATCGGCGGCCAGGCCCTCCGCGCCCAGCGCCGCGGCCGGGAACGAGGTCGCCATGCTGAAGAAGATGACGGTACCGCCGGGCGCGGTGGCCAGGATCGCACCGTGCTCGCAGCCGGGTACATCGACGCAGACCACCATGACATCGGCCGGGGTACCGATCGCCTGGGCCAGCGCCACCGGGTCCCGCGCGTCAGCGATCGCCACCACATCGGCGAGTCCGCTGTCCCGCAGCCGGTTCGCCTCCACCTGGTTGGGTACCACGCCGACGGTGCGTCCCGCGCCGGACCGGCGCGCCGCGGCCAGGGCCAGGCAGCCACTCTTGCCCGCCGCCCCG
>JAFMQQ010000978.1 GCA_017354595.1 Micromonosporaceae bacterium | reverse complement strand
CCAGAGCCGGGTCGGGCTTCCGGAAGCTCGGGATGCTGCCGAGGATCACCACCACGGCCGGGGTGAAGAAGACCGCGAAGAACAACGCGAGCGGGTCGCGCAGCAACAGCTTCAGCTCAACAATCGTCATCTTGCGCATGTCTCATTCCTCCGTCTCGATGCTGTGCCCGGTCAGGGCGAGGTAGGCGTCGTCCAGGCTGGCCTGCTCCAGCCGCAGGTCCAGGGCGATGATCTGGTGCCGGGCCAGCGTCGCGGCGACCGCCTGCAGCAGGTTTCCGGTACCGGTGACCTCCACCGTCGAGCCATGCTGGCGTACCGCGGTCACTTCGGGCAGGTCGGCGAACAGGCCGTCGGGCAGCGGCGTCGAAGGCCGGAACCGGATCCGCTGCTCGGCGTCGACCCGGGCGACCAGACCGGCCGGTGTATCGATCGCCATCACTCGCCCTGAGCCGAGGACCGCGAGCCGGTCGCAGAGCCGCTCCGCCTCCTCCATGAAGTGGGTGACCAGCACGATGGTGACGCCCCGGTCCCGGACCTGCTCGATCAGCGCCCAGGTGTCCCGCCGCGCCTGCGGGTCCAGCCCGGTGGTCAGCTCGTCCAGCACCGCGATCTCCGGCTCGCCGATCAGCGCCAGCGCGATCGAGAGGCGTTGCTTCTGCCCGCCGGAGAGCTTGCCGTACCGGGTGTTCCGCTTCTCGGCCAGGCCGAGGATCTCCAGCAACTGCTCCCAGTCGGCGTGCTTGCGGTAGAAGGAGGCGTACAGGTCCAGCGCCTCCCACACCTTCAGGCGGTCGTGGAGTTGGCTCTCCTGCAGCTGTACCCCGACCCGCTGCAGCAACCGGTCGCGATCCCGGCGCGGGTGCAGCCCCAGCACCGAGATCTCGCCCGAGTCCGGCTGCCGCAGCCCGGTGACGCACTCGACCGTCGTCGTCTTGCCGGCGCCGTTGGGCCCGAGAATCCCGAATATCTCGCCGCGCTGCACGGCGAACGAGACTCCGTCCACCGCGGTGCGGTGCTCGTACCGCTTGGTGAGGTTCTGCACTTCGATGACTGGCATGGTTTCAGCCTCGCTGCCCGATTCCGGTGCCACATCGACCAGCCGGCGACCGCGTAGGCTGCTTGCGGTGCAGGCCGGCGCTCCACCGCCTGGTCGGCACCATCCACCGATCGGTTGACTGGGGGAATGCGATGCTCGCCGCCGTCATCACCGCGCCCGGAGCGGTCGAGGTATCCACAGTGGACGACCCGGCGCCCGGGGAGCGGGAGGTCGTGGTGGAGGTCGGCGCGTGCGGCCTGTGCGGAACCGACCTGCACATCCTGCGTGGTGAGTTCGCCCCGACGCTACCGGTGATTCCCGGACACGAGTTCGCCGGCGAGATCGTGGCGGTCGGTTCGGGCGTACGGGACCGGCGGGTGGGGGAGCGGGTGGCGGTCGACCCGTCGCTGCACTGCCACGAGTGCCACTACTGCCGGCGTGGTCGGGGCAACCTGTGCGAGCGCTGGGCCGCGATCGGGGTGACCGGCCCGGGTGGCGCGGCGCGGTACGCGGTGGCACCGGAGGCCAACTGCGTACCGTTGCCCGAGCACGTACGCACCGAGGATGCCGCGCTGATCGAGCCGCTGTCCTGCGCGGTGCACGGGTACGACATCCTGCGCGGTACGCTCGGCGCCAGTGTCCTCATCTACGGCTCGGGCACCATGGGGCTGATGATGCTGGA
>JAFMQQ010000977.1 GCA_017354595.1 Micromonosporaceae bacterium | reverse complement strand
CCCGTCATGATCGTACTGTTGGCGGTGCTGTTCCGGATCTTCCTGCGCCGGCGCCTGGTGGAGGATGCGCGGCGGCAGGCTGACCGGGGTATCGCAGGATCGATGGAGGGGCATGCCGCGATGGACATGTCCGTCACCGGTACCGGTTCCTTCTGGCGGCGGCTGACCTCGGCGCGTGGGTTCACCGCGGTGTCTCACATCTTCGTGATGGAGTGGGCTGCGGTGTGGCGTGACATCGTGGGCGGGCTGCTGATCGCGGGCGCCCTGGCCGCCTGGGTACCGATGCGTTTCTGGGCGAGCTTCTTCTTCACCGGCAGGCCGCTGCTGGCCGGGTTCTGGGGACCGCTGGTCGGGCCGCTGGTCGCGGTGCTCAGCTTCGTCTGCTCGATCGGCAACGTACCGCTGGCCGCGGTGCTCTGGACCGGCGGGATCAGCTTCGGCGGCGTGGTGTCATTCATCTTCGCTGATCTGATCATCCTGCCGATCCTCAACATCTACCGGAAGTACTACGGCGCGCGGATGGCGGCCTTCCTCGCCGCCACCTTCTACGCGACCGTGGTGCTGGCCGGCTACGCCGTCGAGCTGATCTTCAACCTGCTGCACCTGGTACCCGCGCAGCGCAGGACGCGGGTGGTCGAGGCGCACATCGGATGGAACTACACCAGCTGGCTCAACATTGTCTTTTTGCTTCTCGCGGCGGTGCTTCTGGTGCGGTTCTTCACCTCGGGCGGGCTGCCGATGCTGCGGATGATGGGCGGCGGCCCGGACGACTCCGCCCACCACTCGGAGGCGCAACACCAGCACTGATCGACGCCACTGGCCACAGTAGACAGGCGCCCGGGACCGGGCGCAACTCGTCGTCATCGCCAACCAGACCGGCCTCATCGATCCGAGCGCCACATAGATCCGCGCCGACCTTTCGCCGGTCCGGCAGAATCGGCATAGTTGGCCACAGCGACCGGAAGGCGGTGGATGCGTTGACTGCGTACCGACGGGCCGGCGTGGTGCGCCCGGTGGCAGCAGCACTGCTCGCGGCCGGGGCGGTCGGTGTGATGGCGGCACCCGGTTACGCGGACGACACGGTGCAGGTGTCGGTCCGGGCGCTGGAAGCCTTCGGTCCAGGCCAGAGCCGGACACTCCAGGTCCAGATCCTGCACCCGACGCTCTCCGACGACACCGAGACGCTCCAGATCGCGGTCACCGGCCTCGGTGGCAACTTCGGCGTCTCCCGGCCGCAGGGTTGCCACGCGACGGGTACCAGCACCTGCACCGTCGACTTCATCAACGGCGCGACGGGTACCAGGCACCTGTCGTTCACCATCACCGCGAGCAGCAGCCCCAACCTGCAACCCGGCCAGGCCGACAACCACACCGCCACCGTCCGGGTGACCCAGATCGGCGGCGAGTTCCGCAGCACCGTCCCCTTCCACGCGGTACTGCTCGGTCCGCAGCCGCCCGCCGGTTCCCGGCCACCCTCGGCCGGCCCGGACACCAACCAGGCCGGCGCCGGCCGTGCGCCGGCCAGCGGCGCGGCCACCGACTCCGGCATCGGCCTGCGTCCGATCCTGCTCACCGTGGTCGGCGCGGTGGTCGCGTTGGCGCTGCTGACGGCCGTACTGGCCCTGGTGCGCAGGGGACGCAACGAACAACCGCGCGCGGCCCGGCCGGCCGGCGCCCACCGGCTCAAACGCGCCGGCGGGCAGGGCGCACCGGTCAGCAC
>JAFMQQ010000976.1 GCA_017354595.1 Micromonosporaceae bacterium | reverse complement strand
TGCCGGACAAGCCATACCTGCGTAGCGGCGACGTCGTCGAACTCGAGATCGACGGCCTCGGCCGGCAGCGCCAGGTTCTCCGGGACGCGGTGGTCGGCAAGTCATAATGACCTCCACTGTGGAATGTGCAAGCCCGTCCCGCCACCGTCGGCCTTCCTGGCGGCGGCGAGACGGGCGACGCTGGCGCTGATGCCGGCTCCGCCCAGGCGCCAGCTACAGCCTCCGGCCGCAGCGGGACGAACAGCAGGGCCGATCCTCCTACTCTGCCGGGTCCCTTAGGCCGCACCATCGCACTGGCGAACAACATCGCGGCCGGTCGGTGTGCATCGCGCTCGGCATGGCCGCGTCCACCCAGCCGTACGCCGGAGGTGGCCACAGCCAACTGTCCGGAGTGGACTTTCAGGGGGAACCCGCCCGGCTGTACCGCCTCGGTTATGACGACACGTGGGTCCCGGTGACCGTAGTAACCGTACCGGCTCGTGGGTGACATCCTCGATGTCGGTCGCGGCGGTGACCAACAGTCGATGACCAAGGTCGGAGAGCGCCCGGGCCACGGCTACCTCATCGCCGATCTCCGGCACGTCGAAATCCGACGGGCTCACCCGCGCACTCCCGACGCCGACCAGACGGCCACCGATCTCGGTGACCAAACGGGCCTCCGCATAGGTGTATCCGTCATGCTCGCCGATGAAGACCACGACTTCCCAGCGCTTCATGGTGTTCATCGCGGCCTCCTCGCCACCCACCCGATGCTCGACAGGTCGACCGTGCCCGGGCAGCGGCGTGCCGAGGCAGGGCCGAACGGCCCACAATCGATCCCGCGGCCGGCAAGTGCGCCACCGTGATGGTCCATGCGACCGGCACAGCCTGCGCCACTCCGGTCGACGAGCCGGTGCCTCGATCTTGCAGCAGCTGAAGGCAACGGAGCCGAGAGGAGTACTCGCGACGGGCTCCTGTCACGTATTGAGAGTCGGCAACGCCTCGGCCTGCCGGGGATGCCGCAGCAGTGCCCAGCCGGCCAGCAGGAACGGGGCGATGCCGGCCAGGGTCACCGCCGCTACCTGCGCGGCCTGCCCGTTAACAGTCAGATAGGCGAATGCATCGGCGAGGATCTGGCCGGGTGTGGGCGCCGGCGGTGCAGTGCCGATGCCCAACAGCTGCAGCCCGACCAGGACCGCCATCATGACCCCCCAGGCGGTCAACAGCACGCCGCCTGCGGTCCGTATCGCCGCCGCCGGCGCGGGTGGCTGCGGTCCTACCAGGTCATTGACCGCCGTTGCAATGCGTGGGGCGAGCAGGACCGCCAGGGCGAGGGCTACCGGCCACCGTGCGGCACCGATCAGCGCGATCCCGGCCAGCAGCAGTGGAGCGACCATCACCAGCCGGCCCGGTCCCAGTATCACCTCGGCGATCGGCCCACCGGCGCGCGGCAACACCCGTGCCACGAGCACCGCCAAAGCACCCCAGGCCACGCCCACCACCGCCGCCAGTGCAAGACCGGCCAGCGCGATCAGCAGCGTCTGCCGGTAGCCGACCAGCACCCGCGCGAGCACGTCACGTCCGAGCGTGTCGGTACCCAGCAGATGCGCCGAGGAGGGGCCGGCCAGGGCGTGCGCCAGGTCGACGGTGTTGGTACTGCCGGCCAGCACAGAGCCGGCAAGCAACAGCGCGGGCACCAGCAATGTCACCAGCGCAGCCAGACCCAGCCCGGTGGCCACCCGGG
>JAFMQQ010000253.1 GCA_017354595.1 Micromonosporaceae bacterium | reverse complement strand
TTCGCCTGCATCGTTGGCCTCGGCCTCTGGCTCCGGATCGCCGGAAACGGCGGGTAGCGCGCCCGCGAGGCCGCGCCAGAGCCAGGTGGCGCGGCCCCGGAAGTGCGCGCCAAAGGCAGGAGACCCGGACCGGGTACTTCCGGGGTCTGCCGGTTCGTCCTAGACTCGTGCACCGTCGTACGTCGTACCCCCCGAAAGACGACAGGAGCGAGCAGTCGTGGCCGCTGGCAATGCCATCCGCGGGGTGCGCGTCGGCTCCGGGCCGATCCGCCCCGATGAACGCTGCGAGCCAGTTCCCCGCCGCACCGTGGCCTACTGGTGTGCCAATGGGCACCAGGTTGAACCGTTGTTCGCCGCGGATGTCGCGCCGCCGGCGACCTGGGAGTGCCCCCACTGCGGCCAGCCGGCCGGGCGGGACGAGCAGCATCCGCCGGGCGTGGCGCGCGCGGTTCCGTACAAGAGCCACCTCGCCTACGTGAAGGAGCGGCGCAGCGAGGCCGAGGCGGCGGAGATCCTCGCCGAGGCGCTGCGCAAGCTGCACCAGCGTCGCGGCGAGTGACCGCCGGCGGTTCGACGCGCCGAGGCTGAGGTACCGGTCAGCGCACGCTGCGCACCCCGGGCGCCACCCGCGCCGCCGCCTCCCGGTCCAGCAGCCAGAGGGTACGCGAGACACCGGCCACACCGGCCGCCGGAAGCTGTACCGGTCCCGCCCCGGCCAGCGCCATGCCGACCGCGGTCGCCTTGTCCGGGCCGGCCGCGATCAGCCAGACCTCCTCGGCCGCGTTGATCGCCGGGAAGGTGAGCGTCACGCGCACCGGTGGCGGCTTCGGGCTGCCCCGCACGGCGGCGACGGTACGGGTCTCATAGGCGGCCGGATGCTCCGGAAAGATCGATGCGACGTGCCCGTCCTCGCCGATGCCGAGCAGTACCACATCCAGGTGGGGCAGGCGTTCGCTGCCCGGCCGGGCCGCCTCGGCCAGCGCGCGTGCGTACCGTGCCGCGGCCGCCTCGGGGTCGTCGCCGTCCGGGCCGTCACTCGGCGGAACCGGGTGTATCCGCGCCGGGTCCAGTGGCAGCGCGTCGATCAGTGCCGCCCGCGCCTGTACCTCATTGCGGTCGGGATGCCCGGATGGCAGGAAGCGCTCGTCGCCCCACCACAGGTCCACCCGGGACCAGTCCACGGCGTCCCGGGCCGGGCTGGCCGCCACCGCCCGGTACACCGCCTCGGCGATCCGCCCGCCGGTGAGCACCAGATCGGCGATGCCGCGCGCGGCCTGCGCGTCGACCAGCCGTACCAGCAGCCGGGCGGCGACCGCCTCGGCGAGCAGCTGCGGGCTGGCGTGGACCACCACGCTCGTCTCGCTCATCGGCTCCCGCTCACTGTCGACTCACTGGTCGACCGGGTTGGCGGTACCGGTACCGGCCACGGTTATCCCGCCGGCGACCGCGGGATCCTTCCAGACGTGTACCCGGATCGCGGAGCGCTCCTGTAGTCCCGGTACGCCGGTGGAGGCTCCCAGCGCCTCGGCGTAGACCGGGTCGGCGCCCAGCCGGCGCAGCTCCTCGGCCAGCTCGTCGCCGAGCGGGCGGCGTACCAGTGGCAGCCGCCGGTTCTCCTGCCCGTTGCGATGCAGCGTGGCCACGCTGTCGTCCCGGGTCAGCGAAAGCTCGTCGCCGTTGTCGCAGCGCAGCGTGACCTCGCGCATGCGCTTGAACTCGCCGCCGGGCACCTGCTCCGGTGTGATGTGCAGCCGCGCCTTGAGCCAGCCCATCATCAGCGCGCCGGTCGGGTCGGACTCCGGTGCGGTGACCCGCGCCGAGGTGACCCGGGCGTCCAGGGTGTCGAACGCGGCCGCGACCAGAGTGCGCCACGGGGTGATCCGGGTCCACGCCAGGTCGGTGTCGCCCGGGGCGTAGTCCTCGGCCCGCTGGCGCAGTGCGGCGACCGGGCTGACCGCCTGTGCCGAGTCGGTGATCCTGCGGTCGGCGACCACGCCGAGGAAGTCGTACGCGATGATGTCCGGCGGTTCGCCGTGCCACCAGGTGACCACCGGGACGTCCGGCGCCAGCAACGGCATCACAACCGACTCGGCGTGCAGCGCCAGCCGGCCGTACATCCGCATGACGACCGCCTCGCAGGGCCCGAGCCGGCCGCCGACAACGATCTCCGCGTCCAGCCGGTTGTTGTCCCGGATGACGTCCGACCGGACCACCATCAGCATCCGGCAGGGGTGTTGGGCGGCGGCGATGGTCGCCGCCGCCTCGGCCTCCCGGACGTGCTTCTCGTCCACCACCGCGACCAGGGTCAGCGCCAGCCCGCTGGTCACCCCGCCGGCACTGCGCCGCTCGGCGGAGAGCGCCTTGACCACCTCGTCACCGGTGGTGTCCCACAAGCTGATCAACAGGACCGCCCCCTCACGCCCGCCTCCACCGTCTGCCGTCGCGGGCGAGCATCTCATCGGCGGCGCGCGGTCCCCACTCGCCGGCCCGGTAGGTCTCGGGTGTGGTGCCCTTCCAGGCCGCCTCCAGCGGGTCCACCACCCGCCAGCTCTGCTCGACCTCGGCGGCGTCCGGGAACAGGGTACGGTCGCCGATCAGCACGTCGAGGATGAGGCGCTCGTACGCCTCCGGCGAGGTGTCAGTGAACGCCTCGCCGTACTGGAAGTCCATCGTGATGTCCCGGACCTCCATCGCGGTACCCGGCACCTTCGAGCCGAACTTCAGCGTCACGCCCTCGTCCGGCTGTACCCGGACCACCAGCTGGTTGCGGCCGAGCATCTCCACGTCGGCCGGGTGGAACGGCAGGTGCGGCGCCTTCTTGAACAGCACCGCGATCTCGGTGACCCGGCGCGGCAGCCGCTTGCCGGCCCGGATGTAGAACGGGACCCCGGCCCACCGCCGGTTCTGCACCCCGAGCTTGACCGCGACATAGGTCTCGGTCTTCGAGTCCGGCGGTACCCCTTCCTCATCCTTGTAGGCGGCCGCCCGCTCGCCGGAGACCCAGCCGGCCAGGTACTGCCCGCGTACCGTCTCCTGGGCAACGTCCTGCGGCAGCGTGATGGCGCGCAGCACCTTGAGCTTCTCGGCCCGGATCTCGGCCGCGTCGAAGCTGGTCGGCTCCTCCATGGCGACCATCGCCAGCAGCTGGAGCAGGTGGTTCTGCAGCACGTCCCGGGCGGTACCGGTGGCGTCGTAGAACGCGGCGCGGGTACCGATGCCGACATCCTCCGCCATGGTGATCTGCACCGAGTCGACGTACTTGGAGTTCCACACCGGCTCGAAGAGCTGGTTGGCGAAGCGCAGCGCGAGGATGTTCTGTACCGTCTCCTTGCCCAGGTAGTGGTCGATCCGGAATACATCGTTGCCAGTGAATACGTCGTCGACCAGATCGTTGAGCTGCCTGGCCGAGCCCAGATCGGTACCGAACGGCTTCTCCACCACCACCCGGCGCCAGCCGCCGGCCTTGTCGTTGTCCGCCATGCCGGTGCGGGCCAACTGCTTGAGCACCGCCGGGAACGCGGCCGGCGGGATGGACAGGTAGAACGCGGCGTTGCCGTGGATGCCGTGCGAGTCCCGCAGCTCATCGAGGGTACGGCCGAGGTGGTCGAAGGCGGCGTCATCGTCGAACGCGCCGGGTACGAACTTCATGCTGCCGACCAGGCGGCCCCAGACCTCCTCCCGCCACGGCGTACGGGCGTGCTCCTGGGCGGCGGTCTTCGCCATCGCCTCGAAGTCGTCGTGGCCCCAGTCCCGCCGGGCGAACCCGAGCACCACGAAGCCGGAGGGCAGCATGCCCCGGTTGGTCAGGTCGTAGATGGCCGGGATGAGTTTCTTACGGGCCAGGTCGCCGGTGACGCCGAAGATGACCAGAGCGCACGGCTCGGGGATGCGGGGCAGCCGCCGGTCCTGCGGGTCGCGCAGTGGATTGGTCATGACGCCTCCGGCGTCGCTGGGTTGGTCATGACGCCTCCGGCGCCGGTGGGTTGGTCATTTCAAGCCTTCCGCCGCGGCGAGCAGTTGCGCGATGCCGGCGGCCCGGTCGGTGAGGTGAAGGTGCAGCAGCGGCCGTTCCCGCTGGGCCAGTGCCTGCCGGTCACCCGCGGCCTGCGCCGCCTGCAGGGCGCCGAAGGTGTACGGCTGGTCCGGCACCGCGAGGTCGTCCGCGACCGCCCCGGTGATCTGCAGGTACGAGCCCACCTGCGGCCCGCCCTTGTGGTACTGGCCGGTGGAGTGCAGGAAGCGCGGCCCCCAGCCGAAGGTGACCGGGCGCTGCCAACCGACCGCCGCCAGCAGTGGCCGGACCCGCGCCACCTCGGCGTCGGCGAGCCGGTCCAGGTAGGCCATCACCGCGATGTACCCGGTCGGCGCCACCCCGGTCAGCAGCGCCCGCAGCGCCTCGGCGAGGTTGGTACCCGGACCGTACCCCTGCACCGCACCCTCCACAAAGGAGGGTTTCGCATCCGGCATCCCGGACTGCAGGATGCGCTTGGTGTTCTCCTTGGACTCGGTCACGTTGGGCTGGTCGAACGGGTTGATGCCGAGGACCCGTCCAGCGACCGCGGTTGCGTACTCCCAGGCGAGGAACTGCGCGCCGAGCGGTCCGTTGACGGCGACGTGCGCGCTGACCCCCTGGCCGGGTACGCCACCGGGCGGCAGGGCACCGCCGACGGTGACGGTGAGCACGTCCTCGCCGGTGGCTCCGGCAGCGGCGGGGGACTCCACCACCACGGGCAGGATCCCCTTGCCCTGCTTGCCGGTGGACTCGGCGATCAGCTGCTCGGCCCAGTCGCCCAGGCCGGTGATCCCGGTACCGTCGTCGACCAGGGCCACCTTGTTCCGCCCGCCCTCGGTGGCGGCGGCACCGAGGGCCGCGCCCAGCGCCAGGCCGGGGTTCTCCTGCGCCGAGCCGAGCGCGGCGAACAGCGCCTCGGCCTGGTCCAGCAGCTCCACCACATCCACCCCGGCCAGCGCCGTCGGTACCAGCCCGAAGGCGGTCAGCGCCGAGTAGCGGCCACCCACGTCGGGGTCGGCGAGGATCACCGTGGCACCCATCTGCTCCGCGGTCTGCACCAGTGGCGAACCGGGGTCGGTGACGACCACAAACCGCCGGCCCGCCTCGGCCTCGGTCATCCCGGCGTCCAGGAACGCCTGCCGGTACGCCCGCCGGTGGCTGTCGGTCTCCACTGTGGACCCTGACTTGCTGGAGACCACTACCACGGTGCGGTGCAGCCGGTCGGCGAGCGCCGCGCGCACCTGCCCCGGATCGGTGGTGTCGAGCACGGTGAGCGGCCGGTCGAGGGTGCGTGCGATGACCTCCGGCGCCAGCGAGGAGCCGCCCATCCCGGCGA
>JAFMQQ010000252.1 GCA_017354595.1 Micromonosporaceae bacterium | reverse complement strand
CGCGGTCTTCGCCTTCAGCACGTCCTTGGCGTAGGTCCCGAACGGGCCGAGCACGTGGGTGACGTCGCCGAACAGGATCACCGCGTTCGGCTGCGCCGCGTCGACCGGAGTCGCGGCGACGCCGACGATCACCGGCTTGGCGCCACCGATGGTGGAGTACAGCGACTGGTTGCCGATCGCCACGCCACCCTCCGCGATCACCGACACGCTCTTGTCCGCGACCAGCTTCTGGCCGCAGGTGGTGCCCTCCTCCTCGGCGGAGGCGATGAAGCAGGTGTTGAGCTGAACCGGGTGTCCGCCCACCCCACCGAGTTCCGCGTTGGCGTACTTGACGGCGAGCTCGGCGCCGCTGGTGGCGAAGTGGCCGATCTCGGTCTGGCCGCCCTGCTGGTTGACCCAGCCGATGGTGACCGGCGGCAGGCTGGCGTCCGCCTTGCCGGCCTTCCCCTCTGTGTACTTGACGTAGTCGGTGACCGATTGTGCGCCGGCGCCACCGACTCCCGAGACCGCTGAGACCGCCGGTGCCGCACCCGTACCGGTTCCCGAGTTTCCACCGCCACCGCAACCGGCAGCGGCCAGGACTATAACGAATGCGATCGGGATTGAAAGCAATCCACTGTGGGTATTCCTGTTCACTAGCGCCCTCCTGTCAAGGCGTGGCCGCGTGGCACCAACGAACCCGCCCCCAGGATCCGGTGCACGGCTCCGCCTTCCAGGTGCTGCAAGCGGTCCGGGTAGAGGACTGCCGCGGCGGCCTACCCCGTCGGGCCATCTGGGTATGGGTAATGCGACCCGCGGAGAACGGCTGCGATACCACAACGGCCAACTGATGATGTGGGCGGTGCCTCGGTGGGACGTGTCCCCCAATCAAAGACCGGGCCGACGATGTTGTCAACGATCTTCTATCTGTAGGATGTGCGGCATCTCGACGGTTTGTGGAATGGTATAGAAACTCAGAGGCATTTCTTATGGCACTCGCCGGAACAACACTCGAGATCGAGAACCTGACCGCGGGTTACGACCGCGCCGCGGTGGTACGCGACCTGAGCCTGACGGTGGCCGCCGGTGAGGTGGTCGCGTTGCTGGGTGCCAACGGTGCCGGCAAGACCACGACACTGCGGGCGATCTCGGGTCTGATCAAGCCGATGGCCGGCACGATCCGGCTGAACGGCGCCGACCTCGCGGGCGTCTCCGCGACCGCCCGGGTCCGGCGCGGCATCGTGCATGTACCGCACGATCGCGGGATCTTCTTCGGGCTCACCGTCGCCGAGCATTTCCACCTCGACGGAGTACCGCAGGCCGACGAGCAGGCGGCCGGGTACGAGCACTTCCCGCTGCTGTACGAGTTGCGCCATCGCCGGGCCGGGCTGCTCTCCGGCGGCGAACAGCAGATGCTGGCACTGGCCCGGGCGCTGGTACGCCAGCCGAAACTGCTGCTGCTCGACGAGCTCAGCCTCGGTCTCGCGCCGATCATCGTCGAGCGCCTGCTCCCGGTGGTACGCGACTTCGCCGGCCGGACCGCGACCGCGGTGCTACTGGTCGAGCAGCACGTCCACCTCGCCCTCGAGATCGCCGATCGCGGCTACGTGCTCTCCCACGGCGAGCTGGTGGCGGCCGACAGTGCCGCGCGACTGGGAGAGGACAGCGCGCTGCTGGCCACCAGCTACCTGGGCGAGCAGTAGCGCGAAGCCGCCGCCGGGTCGGCTGGATCAGGCGGGGCGGATCAGGCCGGCTGGATCAGGTACGGGATGGTCTGCGGGCCCTCGGGCAGCACGCAGACTGTCGCATGTGGACCGTGCTGAGCCACGCACTCGGAGATGTCGGCGGCCTGTTCCAGGTGGACCTCGGCGAGTTCTTCGTCGGAGAGGTACGAGGTGTGCATGACCACCCTCGCGCCCGCCTGGATCCGCGCCTGGATCTGCACCTGCCACTGATCCGGGACGGTCTGGCCGCGCCGGCCGATCTGCGCCAGCAGCGCCTCCGGCGACGGCGCTGCGGCGAGCAGTTGCCGGTACGAGCCATGGTCGGGGAAGCCGTCGCGGCACTGCGCCGCGCAGATGATGGTGCCGCCCGGCCGTACCACCTCGTACGCGGCGGACATCCCCTTGACCGACTGGTACAGGTTCTGGTCGAGCGGGAAGCCGGAGTTGCTGGTGACCACGACATCGAACGGCTGCTCCACCGGGCGCATCGCCACCTCACGGGCCACGGCGACCGCGGCCGCGTGCATGGTCGGCAACTCGCCGCCGAAGGCCGACACGATCCGCTGGTCCCGGTTGAGCACCACGTCTAGTCCAAAGTGGACACCGGTACCGGCGGCGATGGCGCGGATGTCGTCGTGCACCGGGTTGCCGTGGATGACTCCCCAGGTCGCCCGCGGGTCACCGATCCGCGCGGCATCGTGCAGGGTCAGTACCGTCTCCAGCGCGGCCAGGCCCGGCGCCACCAGCTTGGGTCCGCCGGAGAAGCCGGCGAAGAAGTGTGGCTCGACGAAGCCGGTCGTGATCCGCACGTCCGCGTCCAGCCAGTCCCGGTTCAACCAGACCGGTACCCCGGCGCCGAAGGTGCCGCACCAGCGCAGCGACTCCCGGTCCGTGGCGTCGTGGTTGACGATCCGGACCCGGTCGACCACCTCATCGCCGAACATCGCCCGCAGCTCCGGTTCGGTGTTGCCCCGGTGGGTACCGGTGGCCACCAGCACCACCACATCGTCGAGCGGCACGATGCCGTCGAGCTCCGCCAGGACCGCCGGAATCATCAGCTCCCGCGGCTGCGGCCGGGTCCCGTCACACGCCGATATCGCGATCCGCTGGCCGGGGCGTACCAGCTCCCGCAGCGGCGGACCGGAGACGGGTTGGCGCAACGCCTGCCGCAGCACCGCGGGCTCGTCCACGGCCGCCGGCCGGTGCTGCGGGGCGATGACAGTGGTACGCCCCTCCGGGAAGTCGACCTTCAGCCGATCGGTGCCGTACGCCAGCCCAACCCTCATCCTCGCCGCCTGCCCTCCCTGGTCGGTCTACCGACCATCCTGACCAGTCCCGGCGGTTTCGGCCAGACCAGCGGCGCAGCGGGCCGCCGCGCGGTTCAGCCGGCGAGTTCGGAGAGTTCGAACCAGCGCGCCTCCAGCGTCGCCGCCTGTGCCTCGGCTTCCTGAAGCTCCTCGCTCAACCGGCCGAGCCCCTGGTAGTCGCTCTGGTCGTGGGACGCCATCCGCTCATGGATGCCGGCGATCCGCTCGGAGAGCCGTTCCAGCTTGCGCTCGGTCGCGCTGAGTTCCTTGCGTGCGGCGCGTTCCCCGGCGCCGGACGGGCGGGGCGCGCCCGTTCCGGCAGCGGCGAGCGGCTCGACGGTACCGGCAGCGCCGGCACCAGCCGCACGCAGCCGCAGGTACTCGTCGACTCCGCCGGGCAGGTGCCGCAGCCGGCCGTCGATGATCGCGTATTGCTGATCGGTGACCCGCTCCACCAGGTACCGGTCATGCGAGACCACGATCAGCGTCCCCGGCCACGAGTCGAGCAGATCCTCCACCGCGGCGAGCATGTCGATGTCGACGTCGTTGGTCGGCTCATCGAGGATCAGCAGATTGGGTTCGGATAGCAGTACGAGCAGCAGTTGCAGCCGCCGCTTCTGCCCGCCGGACAGTTCGCCCACCCGGGCCGACAGGTGCTCCCGGGCGAAACCCAACCGTTCCAGCAACTGCGCCGGGGTCAGCTCCCGGCCGTTGACCACGTAGCTCGCCCGATGGCGGGCCAGTACGTCGCGGACCCGGTCCGCCGCGATCTCCTCCAGTTCGCGGAACTGCTGGTCGAGCACTGCCAGCCGGACGGTCCGGCCGCGGTTGACCCGGCCGGCGGTGGGCTCGACGGTACCGGCGATCAGGCCGAGCAGGGTGGACTTGCCGGCGCCGTTCGCGCCCAGCACGGCGGTGCGCTCGCCGGGTGCGATCCGCCACTCAACCTCCCGCAGCACCTGGTGGCCGTCGAAGGACTTCCCGGCATCGAGCAGGTCGACCACGTCCTTGCCCAGGCGCGCCACCGCCAGGCGGGAGAGTTCCAGCCGGTCGCGCGGCGGCGGTACGCCCTCGACCAGCTGGTTGGCCGCCTCGATCCGGAACTTCGGCTTGGCGGTACGGGCCGGGGCGCCCCGGCGCAGCCAGGCCAGCTCCTTGCGCATCAGGTTCTGCCGCCTCGCCTCGGCCGCCGCCGCCTGCTGGTCGCGCTCGACCCGCTGCAGCACCCAGGCGGCGTACCCGCCCTCGAACGGCTCCACGATCCGGTCGTGTACCTCCCACGTGGTCGTGGCGACCTCGTCGAGGAACCACCGGTCGTGCGTCACCACCAGCAGCCCACCCGCGTTCCTCGGCCACCGGGACTTCAGGTGCCCGGCAAGCCAGGCGATGCCCTCGACGTCCAGATGGTTCGTCGGCTCGTCCAGCGCGATCACGTCCCAGTCGCCGACCAGCAGCGCAGCCAACGCAACCCGGCGGCGCTGGCCGCCGGACAGCGTGCCGATCCGCGCCCGCCACGGGATCTCGGGTACCAGACCGGCGATCACATCCCGCACCTTCGGGTCGCCCGCCCACTCGTGCTCGGCGCGATCGCCGGCGATCACCTGGCCCACGATCGAGCCGCCGGAAAGCGCGTCGAACTGGTCCAGCACACCCACCCGTACCCCGCCGCGCCGGGTCACCCGGCCCGAGTCGGGCTCGATCCGCCCGGAGAGCATCCCCAACAGCGACGACTTCCCATCGCCGTTGCGGCCCACGATGCCGACCCGGTCGCCCTCGTTGACGCCGATCGTCACCGCGTCGAAGACGACCCGGGTCGGGTACTCCAGGTGCAGGGCTTCGCCCCCAAGCAGATGCGCCACCGGCACCAGGATAGGCAACCCGTGACGCCGGCCGGGCGCAGCGGCACCTTCATCTACGGCTGTGTATCTTGTACATCGACAGTAGCCAACATGAAGGAGGCAGCTCCGATGACCGTGTCGCGCCAGCAAGGGCAGCCCACCCGCCGCGGCGTACTCGCTTCGATGGCCGCACTCGGCATGGCCGGTATCAGTGGCCAGCCCCACCAGCGCGTGACCGGTCCCCGGTCGGCCCCGGTACCGGCACTGACCAACCTGCAACTGGCCGGGCAGCGGGTCATCTCCTCCTACCCGGGCCTGACCCCGCCCCCGGCGCTGCTGGCCGACATCACCGCCGGGCGCACCGCCGGGGTCATCTTCTTCGGCGAGAACATCTCCAGCACCTCCCAGATCGCCGGTGTCATCGCCCAGCTGCGCCAGGCGCAGGCGCAATCGCCGGTCCAGGTACCGCTGCTGCTGATGACCGACCAGGAGGGCGGGCAGGTGCGGCGGCTGCCCGGGGCGC
>JAFMQQ010000975.1 GCA_017354595.1 Micromonosporaceae bacterium | reverse complement strand
GCGGGGCACTTCGTCAAGATGGTCCACAATGGAATCGAGTACGCCGACATGCAGCTGATCGCCGAGGCGTACGACGTGCTGCGGTACGCGGGCGGGCTGGAACCGGCGCAGCTGGCCGGTGTGTTCCGCGAGTGGAACACCGGCGACCTGGAATCCTTCCTCATCGAGATCACCGCGCAGGTACTGTCGCATGTGGACGCCAAGACCGGCAAGCCGTTCGTGGACGTGATCCGCGACCAGGCCGAGCAGAAGGGCACCGGCCGGTGGACCGTGCAGATCGCGCTCGACCTGGGAGTACCGGTGACCGGCATCGCCGAGGCGGTCTTCGCCCGGTCGCTTTCGGCGGGTGTCGGGCTCCGGGCCGCCACCGCCGGGTTGCCCGGGCCGAAGCCAGCCGGTGACGCCGCCTGGGAGTCGATTGTGGACGATGTGCGGCGGGCGCTGTACGCGTCCAAAGTGGTCGCCTACGCGCAGGGCTTCGACCAGATCCTGGCCGCCAACGCGGAGTACGGCTGGAGCATCGACCTGGGCACCCTGGCCACCATCTGGCGCGGCGGCTGCATCATCCGGGCCCAGTTCCTCAACCGGATCCGGGACGCGTACGCCGGTGGCGCGAAGCTGCCATCGCTGTTGGTCGACCCGTACTTCACCGCGGCCGTGGCGGCCGCCCAGGACTCGTGGCGCCGGGTGGTCGGTACCGCCGCCTCGCTCGGCATCCCGGTACCCGGGTTCTGTTCGGCACTGGCCTACTACGACGCGCTGCGCCGCGACCGGCTGCCGGCCGCGCTGGTGCAGGGGTTGCGCGACCTGTTCGGCGCGCACACCTATCAGCGGGTGGACACCGAGGGCAGCTTCCACACGCTCTGGTCCGGGGACCACTCCGAGGTGAGCGCTTAGCCCCGGCACGGCTCAGCCGATTGACGGGCTGCGGCGCTCGATCAGCACCACATCGCGCCACACGCCGTGGTGGCGGCCGATCCGTTCGCGCGTGCCGACGGTACGGAAGCCACACCTGGCGTGTAGCGCGAGGCTTGCGGTGTTCTCCGGGAAGATGCCCGACTGGATGGTCCAGATCCCGGCCGCCTCGGTCGAGGCGATCAGCGCGTCGAGCAGTGCGCGTCCGATGCCCTGCCGCTGTGCGGCCGGGTCCACGTACACCGAATGCTCCACCACGCCGGCGTACACGCCCCGCTGCGAGACGGCGCTGCACGCGGTCCAGCCCTGCGCTCTCCCGCCCGGGTCCAGGGCAACGAAGCGGTGCCCGGGCAACCTGGTCGCATCGAACCGTTCCCAGTCGGGCGGCTCGGTCTCGAAGGTGGCGCTGCCGGTGGCGATGCCGAGCCGGTAGATCTCCAGTACCTGTGCGGCATGCGCCGCGGTCATCGGGGCGATCGATGGTGGTGCGGTCTCCACGCCGCCCAGTCTGCCCCATCCGCTGCGGAGCGTGACCGCCCGGGGCGGGGTAAACCCCTCCCCACTGCTTTGCTCTGCTTACACAGACGCAACACCGAAAGGATGAGTGGGCGACTCGTCCTTTTGGTGTTGCGTCCAAGTAAGCAGAGCAAAGCGACGGCGGGAGACATACCCAACCCCCGGCCGCCACCCCGGCTGCCACCCCGGCCGCCCAGCCCACCCCGGCCGTTGTCCACCGGTTATCCACAAGCGACAGCCGGGTCTTGAGTTCACCGTGGGCCGGCCGGAAGGCTGGCGGCATGGGGAGGAACCGAGAGCCGCCG
>JAFMQQ010000251.1 GCA_017354595.1 Micromonosporaceae bacterium | reverse complement strand
TCCTCCAGCTGCGCCGCCGGCCACCTCTCGATCGCCGCGCCGACGGCCGGCTCGCCGGCGGGCTCGGCGCAGCCGAGCAGCCGCAGCAGCCGCTGCCGGTGGTGCGGGTAGTTGGCGTGGGTACGGACCCAGCCGTCGGCCGCCGGCCAGAAGCGGGACAGTGGAGCGAAGCTCGCGAAGCCCTGCCCGTCCCGGCGCAGGTGCCGCTCGCTGGTGAAGGCGGTACCCACATTGCCGGAGTCGACCGGCACCTCCGGTACCCGGTACCCGCGCAGCGTGGCGAGTTCGGTGGCGGCCAGCGCACAGCAGGCGACCGTGGCACCGGCCACAGTGGACACCGGAAGCCGCGCGGCGAGCGTACCGCCACTCTCGCTCCACCGCACCGGCGCCGGCAACCGCGCCGTGCCGCCCAGCGCCCGCCAAGCCATAGCCAGCGCGGCATCCAGCGCCGCGCTCACCCGCCCGCCAGCCGGCGCCGCGCCGCCCGCCACCGCAACAGCACCAGCGCCCAGGATCCGAGTACCAGCACCGCGACCAGTACCCGCATCAGCATCAGGTACCGCTGCGGGTAGAGCACCCCGGTGATGTACCGGTCGATGAAGCCCTGCTGCAGTGCGGCCTGGCCGCCACGCTGCCGGGCCCAGTTCTGCGCCCAGGTGAGCGGGCAGTTCAGCGGTACCGTCACCACCAGCAGTCCCCACAGGGCGGCGGCCGCGTGCGGCCAGAAGGTCCACCGCCAGCGCACCGCGAGCAGGCCTCCGGCGACCACGTAGGCCAGGAAGCCGAAGTGCGCGACGAGGATCGCGGTCGCCAGGACGCGGTACCCCATCTGGCTAGGGTAGCGGCTGGTTAGGGTAGCGGGATGGCCCTCATCTACCACATCGCTCGCGCCACGGACTGGCAGCGGGCGCTGCCGGTGGGCGAGTACCGGATATCCACTGTGGACAAGACGCTCGAGCAGCAGGGTTTCATCCACGCCAGTACCGCCAGCCAGGTGGCCGGGGTGGCGAATGCGATCTTCGCCGGCGTACCCGACCTGGTGCTGCTGCTGATCGACGAGGACCTGGTGGGTCCGGAGATCCGGTACGAGGCACCGCCGGGCGGGACGCAGCGGTACCCGCACATCTACGGCCCGCTGGGCACCGACGCCGTGGTCGGCACCCAGCCGCTGGAACCGGGCGCCGACGGGCGCTTCCACTTCGCCGGCTGAGTCAGACCTCCACCACGCTCGGCACGATCATCGGCCGGCGGCGGTACGTGTCGTTGACCCACCGGCCGACGGTGCGCCGCACGATCTGCTGCAACTGGTGCGGGTCGGTGATGCCCTCCTGTGCCGCCCGGTCCAGCGCCTCGGTGATCAGCGGCAGTACGGCGTCGAAGACCGCCGGGTCCTCGGAGAATCCCTTGGCCGAGATGGCCGGCCCGCCGACCACCTTGCCGGTGACCGAGTCGACCACCACGGTCGCCGCGATGAACCCGCCGTCGCCGAGGATCCGCCGCTCGGTGAGCAGCGACTCGCCGACGTCGCCGACGGCCAGACCGTCCACATAGACGTATCGCGAGCGAACCTGCCCGACCCGGCGCGCGTGGCCCTCGATCAGGTCGACCACGTCACCGTCCTCGCAGAGCACCACCCGGTCGGGTGCCACCCCGGACTCGATCGCCAGCCGAGCGTGCGCCCGCAGGTGCCGCCACTCGCCATGGATCGGGAAGAAGTTGCTCGGCCGCACCAGGTTCAGCAGGTAGAGCAGTTCGCCGGCGGACGAGTGGCCGGAGACGTGTACCTTCGCCACGTCCTTATGCACCACCAGGGCGCCCGCCCGGGAGAGCTGGTTGATGACCCGGTACACCGAGGTCTCGTTCCCCGGTACCAGGGACGAGGCGAGCACAACGGTGTCGCCCGGCGCGACCGTGATGTGCCGGTGGTCCCCGACGGCCATCCGGCCCAGCGCACTCATCGGCTCGCCCTGCGAGCCGGTCGACATCAGCACGATCTGCTCCGGCGGCAGGTCGATCGCCTCCTCCACGGAGACCATCAACCCGCCCGGGATGCGCAGCAGGCCCAGGTCGCGGGCGATACCCATGTTGCGCACCATCGACCGGCCGATGAAGGCGACCTTGCGCTGGTGCGCGTGGGCCGCGTCGAGCACCTGTTGCACCCGGTGCACGTGGGAGGCGAAGGAGGCCACGATCACCCGGCCGTGCGCGTGCCGCAGGACGTTGTCCAGCACCGGACCGATCTCCCGCTCCGGCGGTACGAAGCCGGGCACCTCGGCGTTGGTCGAGTCGGCGAGCAGCAGGTCGACGCCCTCCGAGCCGAGGCGGGCGAAGCCGGCCAGGTCGGTCAGCCGGCCGTCCAGGGGCAGCTGGTCCATCTTGAAGTCGCCGGTGTGCAGTACCACGCCGGCCGGGGTACGCAGGGCCACCGCGAGCGCGTCCGGGATCGAGTGGTTGACCGCGAAGAACTCGCACTCGAACTGGCCCAGCCGCTCCCGCTGCCCTTCCTTGACCGTAAGCGTCAGCGGCTCGATCCGGCGCTCGGCGAGCTTGGCCTCCACCAGAGCCAGGGTGAACTGCGAGCCGACCAGTGGGATGTCCGGCTTGTGCGCGAGCAGGTAAGGGACCGCGCCGATGTGGTCCTCGTGCCCGTGGGTCAGCACGATCGCCAGCACGTCATCGAGCCGGTGCAGGATCGGCGAGAAGTCCGGCAGGATCAGGTCGACGCCCGGCGCTTCAACGTCCGGGAACAACACTCCACAGTCGACGATCAACAGGCGGCCGTCGTACTCGAAGACGGTCATGTTGCGCCCGATGGCGCCCAGCCCACCCAGTGGCGTGACGCGAAGGACCCCGGCGGCGAGGGGTGGGGGATCGCCGAGGTCGGGATGCGCCTGGCTCATCGGCGGCTCACAAGGCCAGTCCGGCGGCGGCGCAGTCCTCCCTGAGCCGCGCGATCTGCTCCGGTGTCGCGTCGACCAGCGGCAGGCGTACCGGCCCGCCGGGCAGGCCCGCCAGTCGCAGCGCGGCCTTGGTGAGGATCACGGCCTGGGTCCGGAAGAAGCCGTCGAACTCGGGGAGCAGCTCGTGGTGGATCGCCAGCGCCTGCGCGACCTCGCCGCGCTCGTACGCCTCGATCATGGCCTTGGTGCGCCGGCCGAACAGGTGGGTCGGTACCCCGACCAGACCGACCGCGCCGACCGACAGGTACGGCAGCGTGTTCTTGTCGTCGCCGGAGTAGAACGCGAGGTCGGTGCTGCGGGTGACCCAGGAGGTATCGACGAAGGCGCCCTTGGCGTCCTTGACCGCCACGATCCGGTCGTGCTCGGCGAGCCGGCACAGCGTCTCGGTCGTGATCTCGGTGGAGGTACGCCCGGGGATGTCGTAGAGCATCACCGGCAGCCCGGTCGCGTCGGCGACCGCGGTGAAGTGCGCGACCAGCCCGGCCTGTGGCGGCTTGTTGTAGTAGGGCGTGACCACCAGCAGTGCGGTCGCGCCGGCCTTCTCCGCCGCCCGGGCCAGTTCGATCGAGTGGTGCGTGTCGTAGGTACCGACGCCGGCGACCACATGCGCCCGGTCGCCGACGGCCTCCACGACCGCCCGCAGCAGGCTCTCCTTCTCGGCGTCGCTGGTGGTTGGCGACTCGCCGGTGGTACCGCTGACCACCAGCCCGTCGTTGCCCTGCTCATCGACGAGGTAGGTGGCCAGGCGGCCGGCGCCGTCCAGGTCGAGTGAGCCGTCCGGGTTGAACGGCGTCACCATCGCGGTGAGGAGCCGGCCGAAGGGCCGGCGTGCCACGCTAGTCATGACCCCACGCTACCGGCTGTTGCCTCACAGGTCCGGCCCGTATCGGCTGCTCGCCACCTCGCTGCCGTCCGGCAGCACGCCGATGGTGAAGTCACCGAAGACGTTTGGCGCGACTGTCTGCAGCTCACGCAGGCAGGCCAGGGCGAGCCGGCGGATCTCCACATCGGCGTGCTCGGTGGCGCGCATCCCGATGAAGTGCCGCCACGCGCGGTAGTTGCCGGTAACCACGATGCGGGTCTCGGTCGCGTTGGGCAGTACCGCGCGCGCCGCCTGCCGGGCCTGCTTGCGCCGGGACGTCGCGTCGGGCCACGGGTTGCCGGAGCCGGCATCGGGAGAGCCGGCGAAGCGCTTCTCCAGCCCCTCCAGCAACTCCGTGTATGCCCCGATGCTCGCGTCCATCGCGGCGAGGAACTTCTCGTGCAGCTCCGGGTCCTCAGCGATCACCTCCGGCTCGACGACCGCCGCGTTCCGCTCGGGCACATACCGCTGGGAGAGCTGCGAATAGGAGAAGTGCCGGTGCCGGACCAGTTCATGGGTCAGCGACCGGGAGATGCCGGTGATATAGAACGTCACCGAAGCGTGCTCCAGCACCGAATAGTGCGCGCTGTCCAGGATGTTGGCGATGTATCCCGCGTTGGTCGCGGTGGCCGGATTCGGTTTCTTCCACGACTGGTAGCAGGCGCGGCCGGCGAACTCGGCCAGCGCCTGGCCGCCCTCGGCATCGGTGTCCCACGGCACCTCGGGTGGCGGCGCGAAGTGGGTCCAGGCGATGAGTTTGACCTGCGGCGCGACTGTCTCGGGCACGGGTGGTGCTCCCTTCACGAACTCTGCAGGGAGACTAGCGAGCCCCACCGACACGCGGGTGGCGACTCGTCGGCAACCGGTCAGGACTCTCGATCCTCGGGGCCCGATCGCTCAGACGTAGAACCAGGTGAACGGTGCCCAGGGCAGGTTGCGCAGCACCGCGAAGACACCCCACGCGGCGAGGAAGAACGAGATCGCCTTGGGGCCGATCTGCGGCATCGGCAGCCGGCGCTTCCAGACCAGGTTCACCGACCAGGCGATGTAGAGGTAGACCAGGAACGGCGCTGCGAAGACGGCGAGCAGGTGCGACCGGGCGGCGGCCGGGATATTGCCGTGCGCCAGGAACCAGAAGGCCCGGGTTCCCCCGCAACCGGGACAGTCGAACCCGGTGGTCAGCTTGACCAGGCATGTCGGGCTGGACGCCGCGCCCGAGTCGGCCGGGCGGACCGCGAGGGTGTAGGCGAGGCCGCCGGCGAAGCAGACCAGTACCGCCAGCGGCGCTGTCCACTTTGGACTGCGCGCCCACATCCGGAGCATGAACCGGCTGAACGGGTCATCCGACCGTATGAGCACCGGCGCGGGCGGCGGCGCCGGAGCGGCGGACGACAGCCCAAAGGTCGGATCGATGGCCTGGCTCATGCGCATCACGCTACACCGCTCCCGCTCGCCTTCAGTTCCTGGCGCAGGTCCAGCGCCAGGTCGCCGCCGACGGGCGGGTCCACCCGGTGCAGGCCGAGCCAGCCGGCCAGCCGGTCCAGCTCGGCGGCGAGCGCCGGCAGTGCT
>JAFMQQ010000974.1 GCA_017354595.1 Micromonosporaceae bacterium | reverse complement strand
GGCGATCAGTTGGGCGCAGGCCGCCGCAAGCTCGCGCAGCTCGCTGCCGACCGCGGCGAGCAGCGCCTCGGCGGCGTCCTGGTCGCACTTGCCGCCCAGCCGCCGGATCTCGTCACGGACGAAGTCGACCCGCTCCCGGTGCCTGGTCAACCGGGCCGCCGGCAGTACCGTCGCACCAGCCTCGCGCAACCCGTCGGCGAGCGCCTTGCCCTTCGCTCCGCCGGTGTGCGCCACAACCAGACAGGCGTCTGGATCGGGGTCGGCCGCGTACGCCAGCATGGCGGCGATGAGGTCCTTCTTTGCGTCCTGACCCCCGCGTACCACGACCACGCGGCGACCGCCGAACAGCGACGGGCTCAGCGCCTCCGAGAACTGGTCGGGAAGCAGGTCGCCGGCGTGCAGCTCGGTGATCGACGAATCGGGATCGGTCGCGCTCGCGGCCCGCACCACACCGGCGACCGCCCGGCCAACCAGGAACTCGTCGTCGCCACTGACCAGGTACAGGATCGGGGGCGGCGCGCTCACCGCACCATCGTCGCATGCCGGCCATGCCGTTCCACCTCGAGCGTGCCGTCCGGCGCCACCGCGGCGAGATCCCCGTCCAGGTCGGTCCGCAGCACCGTGGCGCCGCCGCGCCGCAGCGCCTCGAGCACCGGCAGGCTCGGCAGCCCGTACGAGTTGCCGGCGCCTACCGATACCAGCGCCACGGCCGGCCTGACGGCGTCGAGGAAACCGGGATCCTGTTTGGCCGAGCCGTGGTGGGCGACCTTGAGCACGTCGGCGCGCAGCGCCTGCGCTCCGGCACCGGCCAGCACATCCGCCTGCTCGGCGACCTCGGCGTCGCCCGGCAACAGGATCCGCTCGCCATCCACCTCGGCGCGCAGCACCAGGGAGTTGTTGTTCGGGTCGGAGTCGGTACCGGTTAGCCGGTGTACTGGCCCCAGCAGTACCAGTCGCAGCCGGCCGGCCCGCCATACCCAGCCGGGTGGCGGTACCGAGACCGGCGTCCCGTGCGCCTGTGCCGCGGCGAGCACCTCGTCCCGGCCGGCGGCCGGCTCCGGGTAGGGCGAGGTGAGGATCGCATCCACCCGGCGGCCCCGGTACACGCCCGCGACACCGCCCGCGTGGTCGGCGTGGAAGTGGCTGAGCAGCAGCAGCGGGACCTCCCGGACGCCGAGCGAGCGAAGGCACCGGTCGGTCGCCACCGGCTCCGGTCCCGTGTCGATGACCACCGCCTCGCCCGCCGCCACCGGCAGCACCAGCGCATCGCCCTGGCCCACGTCGCAGACCACGAGCAGCGGGCCCGACGGCGGCCACCCGCCGGCCACCACGCCGACCGGTACCGCGCCGAGCGCCGCGGCCACCGCGCAGACCACCGCCGTCAGCCGTACCGCGGGCCGCCGGGCGGCGAACCCACCGGCGACCAGTACCGCGGCGAGTACCAGTGCCCCGGTGGTACCGGCCGGCCACGGCAGGGCTGCGGCCGGGGCACCGGAGCCGTACCGCGCCACGAGCACCAGCCAGCGCGCCGGCCAGCTCGCCAGCCAGGCGAGGAAGGCGGCCGCGGCCGGCCAGGCCACCGAGACCACCGCGGCGAGCACGCCGAGGACCGTCGCCGGTGCCACCGCCACCTCGGCGAGCAGGTTCGCCGGCACCGCGACGAGGCTGACCGTACCGGAGATGCCGGCGATCACGGGCGCGCAGGCGACCTGGGCGGCGGCGGGTACCGCCAGCGCCTCGGCC
>JAFMQQ010000973.1 GCA_017354595.1 Micromonosporaceae bacterium | reverse complement strand
GCCGAATTCGGGAGAAGCGCCGCATCCGGGAGAAGGTCCATGCCAGCCACCCTATAAGGTCGGCCGGGTGGCTGTTCTGGAACCGGAGACCCTCGCCGACCCGGTCGCGCTGACCCGGGCACTGGTGGACATTGAATCCGTATCGGGCAACGAGGCGGAGATCGCCGACGCGGTGGAGGCGGCGGTACGCACCGCGCCACATCTGACCGTACGGCGCGCCGGCAACACCGTTGTCGCCTCGACCGATCTCGGCCGGCCGGGCCGGGTGGTGCTCGCCGGGCACCTGGATACCGTACCGGTCGCGGAGAACCTACCGTCCACTGTGGATGGCGACATCATGCACGGCTGCGGTACCTCGGACATGAAGTCCGGTGTGGCGATCGCGCTGTGGCTGGCGATTAGCGTGAGCGAGCCGCGGCTGGACGTGACCTACTTCTTCTACGACTGCGAGGAGGTCGAGTCCTACCGCAACGGGCTGCGCAACATCGCGCTGGAACACCCGGACTGGCTCGCCGCGGACTTCGCGATCCTGCTCGAGCCGACCTACGGACTGGTTGAGGGCGGCTGCCAGGGCAGCATGAAGGCGTGGGTGAGCACCACCGGCAAGCGGGCTCACTCGGCCCGTTCCTGGCACGGGGTCAACGCGATCCACGCCGCCAGCGGGATCCTGGACCGGCTGAAGGAGTACCAGCCGCGGCGGGTGGTCATCGACGGGTGCGAGTACCGCGAGGGTATGAACGCGGTCCGGGTGCAGGGCGGGATCGCCTCGAACGTGATCCCGGACCGGTGCCGGATAGAGGTGAACTACCGGTTCGCGCCGGACCGGTCGGGAGATGAAGCGGTGCGGCACATTCACGAGGTCTTCGACGGGTACGAGGTCGAGGTGACCGATGTCGCCCCCGGCGCGTTGCCTGGGCTCTCGGCGCCGGCGGCGCAGGAGTTCCTCGGCGTGGTGGGCAAGCCGCCGATCGGAAAGTTCGGCTGGACCGACGTGGCGCGGTTCGCCGAGATCGGCATTCCCGCGCTCAACTACGGTCCCGGTGACCCCAACCTGGCCCACTCCCGACAGGAGCGGGTGGAGCTTTCGAAGATCCGGTCCGGCGCGGATACCATGCGCGCCTGGTTGACGGGCGAAACCGGTGGCGTTGGCTAACGTGTGAGGCATGTCGTCTGACCAACCACGGCCGACACGCACCGAGCCGGGTAACCGCAGTCCCCGCCACAGCAGTCCCGCCAACCACCAGGTGGAGCGGCACGAGGGAGCGGTGACGCTGCGGCGCCAGACCGCCCGCGTGCCGACCGCCGATGAGGGTCTGCTGGACTCAACCCGGCGCGACGAGTGGAAGACCAAGGATGCCTGGCGGGCGCTGCGCATCCTGTCCGAGTTCGTGGACGGGTTCGACACGCTCGCCGACCTGCCGCACGCGGTCAGTGTCTTCGGCTCCGCCCGGGTCAAGCCGGACAGCCCGGAGTGCGAGCTGGCCGAGCGGCTGGGCCGGGCACTGGCCAAGGCGGGGTACGCGGTCATCACCGGCGGCGGGCCGGGCGTGATGGAGGCCGCCAACAAGGGCGCCGCCGAGGCGGGCGGGCGCTCGGTCGGTCTCGGCATCGAGCTGCCATATGAACTGGGCATGAACGACTGGGTCGACCTGGGCATCGACTTCCGGTACTTCTTTGTCCGCAAGACGATGTTCGTCAAGTACGCCCAGGCGTTCGTGGTGCTCCCCGGTGGCTTCGGCACCA
>JAFMQQ010000972.1 GCA_017354595.1 Micromonosporaceae bacterium | reverse complement strand
CAGCCGTGGTCGGCGCGGTCGGGATGGCGGCGGTCGAGGCGGTGGCCCGGACGCGGCAGCGCCCGGGCCAGGTCCCGGCGTTATGGTCGCGCATCGCGGTGAGCACGGCGCTCGCCGCGCCACTGGGCTGGCTGGCCGGGCTGGTCACCGGACCGGTTGTGGCCGGCGTCGCGGCCGGCCTGGTCGCGGGTCTGCTCGGGGTACGCCCGCAGAAGGTGCTCCTCGGCCCCGTGGTCGGCGTAGCCGCCGGGTTCGCGGTGTGGCAGGCCGGCGGTACCGGCGCCATCGCCGCGGCCGCCGCCGTGCTGGCGTACCGGCTGCTGTCCGCGGCACTGTTCCGGGACGCGCAGGTGCGGCTGCTCGCCGAGCGGGTACCGGCGAGCCAGCTGCCGTTCGTGGTGCCGCTGGAGGCGCGTACCCGCTACGTCGGCACCGGCTACGTACGCGAGCTGGCCGGTGTGCTCGGCGGGCGGTACGACCCCGACGCACGTGACGTGGGTATCGTCGCCTCCCTCGACGAGCTGGCCGGGCCGGAGTTCGATCCGTCCACAGTGGACGAACAGGTGCGCGAGTTCTACCAGCACACCACCCGCTTCGCGCTGGACATCGTGCCGCGGTGGCGGCTGTGGGTACGCCCCGGCTACCTGCTCTACCGGAGCCTGGTGGCCCGCCGGCTCGGCCAGGCGAACGTACCGATGAACCAGCGGGAGACACAGCGCGGCATCCGCAGCCGGATCGAAACGATCACGCCTGAAGGCGGCGGGCTGATCGCGGTACGCGGCTGGATCCGCTCCTTCGCCGACAACGACGAGCCGATCTACGTCGGCATCTACACCACCTACCGGCACGACGGTCGCGGGTACGTCAGCGTCGGTTTCCCGGTGCCACAGGCCAACTTCACCGCCACCCTGGTACCGGCGCCGCGCCCCGGCGGTGGACTCGTGCTGACCACCCGGAGCCCGCTGCCCCATCCCGGCCACTACCTGAGCTACATCGATCCGCAGACGCGCGAGCTGACCGCTCTGGCGGTACCCGGTTTCGCCGAGGAACTCAATGTCTTCGTGCGCGACGGTCAGCTGCGCGCCGAACACGCCTTCTGGCTGTTCGGCTTCCCCTTCCTGGTGCTGCAGTATCGTATGCACCGCAAGTACTGAAGCATTACCCCAGACCTCAGGAGGACCGATGCCGTCCATTCTGAACCCGTACCTGAACTTCACCGGCAACGCCCGCCAGGCGATGGAGTTCTACCAGAGCGTCTTCGGCGGCGCGCTGCGGCTGAACACCTTCGGCGAGATGGGTGCCGCGGACTCGCCGGACGCCGACCGGATCATGCACGCGCAGCTGGAGACCGAGGCGGGATACACCATCATGGGAGCCGACTACCCCAGTCAGATGGAGCCGCAACCGGTCGGCGGTTTCACGGTCAGCATCAGCGGCGACGACGCCGACCGGCTGCACGGCTACTGGGACAAGCTGTCCGGCAGCGGTACCACCACCATGCCGCTACAGAAGCAGAGCTGGGGCGACGAGTTCGGCATGTGCCTGGACTCGTTCGGCGTGCCCTGGATGGTCAACATCACCCAGCCGCAGTCCTGAGACGCTCCACAGTGGATGATCGTACCGCTCCGCGGAACGGGGCACCGCGATACCGGCTCCTCCCGTATGGTGGCTACCATGAGCGAGCTTGACGAGTTGCGTGCCCGGGTGGAAGGCCTGGAGGCGAATGCCAGCGAGTTGCAGGACGC
>JAFMQQ010000250.1 GCA_017354595.1 Micromonosporaceae bacterium | reverse complement strand
CCATCACCTGGTCGTACCGGTCCAGCCCGAAGATGAGCGTCACGTTCACGCTGATGCCGGCGGCGAGCGTGGCGGTGATCGCGGGCAGGCCGGCCTCGGTCGCCGGGATCTTGATGAACAGGTTCTCCCGGTCCACCAGCCACCACAGCTGCTTCGCCTCGGCGATGGTCTTCTCCGTTTCGTACGCCAGCCGCGGATCCACCTCGATGGATACCCGTCCGTCCACACCGTGGCTCGCGTCGTACGCCGGCCGCATCACGTCGCAGGCCGACCGCACGTCGTGCGTCGTGATCATGCGGGTCGCCTCCTCCACCGTGACGCCCCGGATGGTCAGGTCGCGCAGCTGCTCGGCGTAGTCGCCGAGATCCTCCAGCGCCTTGGCGAAGATGGTCGGGTTGCTGGTCACGCCCACCACGTGCTGCTGGCGGCGCAGCGCGTCCAGCCCGCCGGAGGAAAGCCGCTGGCGCGATATGTCATCCAGCCACACCGCCACACCCGCGGCGGACAGGTCGCCCAGTCGGTCCGTCATCGTTACCTCTCCCCTCAGTTGCCTGTGGTGGAACCCTTGATCGCGCCGACCTTCGACAGCGACGCGCGGGCCGCTGCCACAACGTGGTCCGGGGTGAACCCGAACTGCTCGAACAAAACTGTGTACGGGGCGCTGGCCCCAAAGTGTTCAAGGCTCACGCATTCTCCGGCCTCGCCGACCAGGTCCCGCCAGCCCATCGCCACCGCGGCCTCCACACTCACCCGGGCCCGCGTCGAGGGCGGCAGCACCGACTGCCGGTACGCCTCATCCTGTGCGTAGAACCATTCCCGGCACGGCATCGAGACCACCCGGGTGGGCGTACCGTCGGCCTGCAGCCGCTCGCGCGCGGTCAGTGCCACCGATACCTCCGAGCCGGTGGCGATCAGGATCACATCCGGCTTGCCGCCGTCCGCGTCGGCCAGTACGTACCCGCCGCGGGCGACGCCTTCGGCGCCGGCTAGCCCGCCCGCGCCCCGGTCCAGAGTCGGCAGGTTCTGCCGGGTCAGGCAGAGCGCGGTCGGCCGGTCGGTGTGCTCCAGCGCCAGCCGCCAGGCCCAGGCCGTCTCGTTCGCGTCCGCCGGGCGTACCACGTCCAGCCCCGGTATCGCGCGCAGCGCGGCCAGTTGCTCCACCGGCTGGTGGGTCGGCCCGTCCTCGCCGAGGCCGACCGAGTCGTGCGTCCAGACGTAGATCACGGGAAGCTTCATCAGCGCGGCCAGCCGGACCGCCGGGCGCATGTAGTCGCTGAAGATGAGGAAGGTGCCACCGTAGGGCCGGGTGCCGCCGTGCAGCACGATGCCGTTGAGGATCGATCCCATGCCGTGCTCGCGCACTCCAAAGTGGAGGGTGCGGCCGTACCAGTCGCCCGGGAACAGCTTGGTCGAGTACTCCGGTGGCAGGAACGAAGGCTCGCTCTCGATGGTCGTGTTGTTGCTCTCCGCCAGGTCGGCCGAGCCGCCCCACAGCTCGGGCAGCACCGGCCCCAGAGCCTGCAGCACCTCACCGGATGCCTTGCGGGTGGCCATGCCCTTCTTGTCGGCCGGGAACTCGGGCAGCGCCTCGGTCCAACCCTTCGGCAGGGTACGGGTCGACAGCCGCTCGAAGAGCGCCGCCCGGTCCGGGTGCTGCGCAGTCCAGTCGGTGAACCGCCCGCGCCACTGTTCGTGTGCGGCCCGGCCGCGCTCAACCACCTTGCGGGCGTGGGCCAGCATCGCCTCGTCCACCTCGAAGGTGTGCGCCGGGTCGAAGCCGAGGATCCGCTTGGTCGCGGCGACCTCCTCGGCGCCCAGCGCCGAACCGTGTGCCTTGCCGGTGTTCTGCTTGTTCGGCGCCGGCCAGCCGATGATGGTCTTCAGGTTGATGAAGGACGGCCGGCCGGTCTCTGCCTTCGCCGCCAACAGCGCGTCATACAGCGCCGGCACATCCTCGTGGTACGCCCCGTCCGCCGCGCGCCAGTTGACGTGCTGTACGTGCCATCCGTATGCGGCGTACCGGGCCGCCACGTCCTCGGACTTGGCGACGTTCGTGTCGTCCTCGATGGAGATGGAGTTGTCGTCGTAGATGACGATCAGGTTGCCCAGCCGCTGGTGCCCGGCGAGCGCGCTGACCTCGTGGCTGATCCCCTCCTCCATGTCGCCGTCCGAGCAGAACACGTAGACGTGGTGGTCGAAGAGGCTCTGCCCGGGCGCGGTCTCCGGGTCGAAGAGTCCCCGCTCGCGCCGGCTGGCCATGCTCATCCCGACCGCGTTGCCGATACCCTGCCCGAGCGGGCCGGTGGTGGTCTCCACGCCCGGCGTGTGCCCGTGCTCCGGGTGTCCCGGGGTCCGGGAACCCCACTGCCGCAACGACTGCAGGTCCTCCACCGTCAGCCCGTACCCGGAGAGGAACAGCTGGATGTACAGGGTGAGGCTGCTGTGCCCACAGGAGAGCACGAAGCGGTCCCGGCCCGGCCACCACGGGTCGGTGGGATCGTGCCGCATCACCCGTTGGAAGAGCAGGTACGCGGCGGGGGCGAGGCTCATCGCCGTGCCTGGGTGGCCGTTACCGGCTCTCTCCACGGCGTCCATCGCCAGAACACGGACCGTGTCGACCGCGCGACGGTCAAGCTCGGACCACTCCAGTTTGCTTTCGCTCACGGGCTACCGCTCCCTGATCGATACGTGTGGTTGGATCGCGCCGATGCTTTCCACTGCGAACCCTACCCACCGCTCGTTTGGCCGACGCGTGATCCCTGCGGGCGACTGAGCGTGTCGTCGGGATGCACGGACCATGACCGACCGCGCCGGCGGGGGCGCGCTCGGGGCGACACCGCGGGTCGGGCATGGCTAGACTCTGCCCCGATGGGAGCGCTTCCATAACACCCCTGACAAGGGAGCATCGGGTGAACAGCTGCAAACGGTTCGGCGTCCTGCTCGTCGCCGTCGTCCTCGGCGCGGGGACCGCCGCCTGCACCGCCTCCCAGACGCCGACCGCGGGACCACCGAGTCCGGTCGTGCACCCGACCGTGGCAGCCGAATGCCCGGACGTCAGCACCGGCGGCCAGCAAGCCTGGTTCAGCGACGTCAAGGGCGTGAACATCGGCGCGGTGATGCTCGGCACCGGCAGTGTCGGCGTGGTGCTCGCCCACCAGGCCGACGAGGACAGCTGCGAGTGGCTGCCATATGGCAAGGAACTGGCCGCCGCGGGCTACAAGGTGCTCGCCTTCGATTTCGCCGGCTCGGGGGTCTCCGGCGACCTCGGTACCGACGCGCGGGACGCGAACGTGGTGGCCGCCGCGGGCTACCTTCTCGGGCATGGCGCGACGTCCATCGTGCTGCTCGGCGCTTCGATGGGCGGCAATGCCTCGCTGGTCGCCGCGACGAAGATCATCCCCCAGGTGGCCGGGGTGATCAGCATGTCCGCACCCGCCTCTTATCAGGGCCTGAACGCGCTGTCCGCGGTAGCGAACCTGAAGGCGCCGGTGCTGTATATCGCCGGCAAGGACGACGGCACGTTCCCCGACGATGCCACGGCGATGTACAACGCCACGCCCATCAACTCGAAGAAGCTGCTCATCGTGGACTCCTTCAACCACGGCGTTGCGTTGCTGGTGCCCCAGGACCCGCAGTCGAGGAAGGTACGCACCGCGATCACCGACTTCCTGCACAGGTACGCCCCGGCCAACAGCTGAGCCTGCCCAAAGTGGCGCACCGGGCGCCGCGTACGCTGTCTGACGCGGCGCGCCCGGGAGGGCACGCCCGACCAGGTTGTCGCGCCGAACCCGGCCGTGACCAGCGGGGAACAGCGAAGGAGTCCGGAGTTTGAGCACGCTCGCCGAGCCGGCGGCGCGTCCCGGGAGGGCACGCCAGAGCCAGGATGCGGGGCCGGTTGCGGCACCGGAGCTCGTCCCGCAGCCGCTACCCGTCGAGGCGTTGCGAGCGCATTCCCGGCCTCGCCGGGCACTCGCCATTGCCCGGGCGTACCTCGCTCTGACCAAGCCGCGCATCGTCGAGCTGCTGCTGATCACGACCGTACCGGCGATGTTCCTGGCCGCCGGCGGCCTATCCCCACTCGGGCTCACGGTGGCCGTTCTGGTCGCCGGCGCTCTGGCCGCGGGGGCGGCGAACGCGCTCAACTGCTACATCGACCGGGACATCGATCAGCTGATGCGGCGAACCGCGCGCCGCCCGCTTCCCAGCCACACCGTCTCGCCGCGGGCCGCGCTCGTCTTCGGCATCGGCCTGGCCGTGGTCTCCCTCGGTCTGATGGCCGCCACCACCAACTGGTTGGCGACCGGGCTGACCGCGGCGGCGATCGCCTACTACGACCTCGTGTACACGCTCTGGTTGAAGCGCTCCACACCGCAGAACACCTTCTGGGGCGGAGTCTGCGGTGCGGCGCCGGTGCTGATCGGTTGGGCCGCCGTCACCGGTGGGCTGGCGCCGCGCGCCATCGCACTGTTCGCGATCGTCTTCTGCTGGCAGATGCCGCACTTCTACGCGTTGGCGATCAAGTTCCGGCAGGACTACGCCCGGGCCGGCATCCCGATGCTGCCGGTGGTCGCCTCCGGCCGCCGGGTGGCCGCCGAGACGGTCGCCTTCAGCTGGCTGACCGTCGCCGCCTCGGTCGCCCTCTGGGGTTTCGGGATGACCCCCCTGTACGGCATCGCGGCCGTCCTGCTCGGCCTGCCATTCGTCGGCGAGGCGCACCGGCTGGCCCGGCAGCTCCGCCGCGGCGGGCCGGTGCGCCCGATGCGGCTGTTCCACTGGTCGACGACGTACCTGACGCTACTCTTCGTAGCCATCGCGGTGGACGCCTTGGTCCGTTAGGCGGTTTTGTACCCGGAAACGCCTGACTCGGTCCGCTAGCCGTTGCCGAACCGATAGCCAATGCAAGTTCGTCCGGTTTCAGCCCATGACTGGCCGTAGCATTTCCGGACATTGCTCGTTCAACGAGGCGAGAGAACCTCAGACGACCCCGTAACTCACATCACATCGGCCCCGGTACCGTCCAGCGCAACCGGCGGGCCGTGTTTACGCTGCCCACATGGCAGAGGGAAGCGATATGTTGTCGGCCAAGTCGGCGGTCGCCGATGGGGCCTTGGTCGACGGCATCAGATCCTTCGTCACCGGGCATGCCGGGGCGAAGGCAGTGATCGAGTACGTCGGCCGCCGGGGTGCGCGCATCGTGCTCGTCGCGGAGGACGGCGCCTGGTCCGACCAGTTCGCCGGTAGCACCGAGGAGGCGCGCCAAGCCTGCCAGCAGGCCGGCGTCCAGATCGAGAACGAGTGGGAGCGGGAACTCGTTGAGCTCATGCGGCCGAGCAACGACCTGTGGCGGTCGATGTCCCGGCGCAGTCTTGCCCGTTGACCGTCACCACTTCCGCAGCGACCCGGGG
>JAFMQQ010000971.1 GCA_017354595.1 Micromonosporaceae bacterium | reverse complement strand
CTCGACTCGCCCACCGAACTCGCCTACCGCGCCTGGTCAACCGACGGCCCGCTGACCCTCGCCGAGCTGGGCCTGCCCTCCGTCTCGGTGGAGTACTTCACCCGGCTCGGCGCCGATGACACGCCCGAGCGGCCGACCGAGGTGGTGCGCCGGGTGTGGCTCGGTGGCCGCAGTGTCGACGAGGCGCTGGGCCGGGACGGGCGGTGGCGGCCGAGCCGGACCCTCGAGTATGCCGACCTGGGCGAGCTGAGGGACGAGGTGGTACCGGTCGGCACCGAGGTGGCGCTGCGCGTGGTCGACGAGTGGCGGCGGCGGGCTGCCGGTGGCCCCGCACTCCCGCCGCCCGCGTCCCAGGCTCCGCGGCTGGCCGAGACGATCGACGGCCGCCGGGACGCCGCCGGCCGGCCGGTGGTCCCGCCGACCCGGCTGCCCGACGGGGAACGCGAGCCGGTCGCCGAGTACCTGCGGGGCGCGCCGGTGGTGGTGGCCGCGTTCGGCGTCGCCACCGACCCGTACGACCCCGAGCGGCCGGAGGTGGTGCCGCTGAACGTGCACACCGACGGCGAGTGGGTGTGGTCCGAGTCGCTGGCCTACTACGCGCTGCGGTACGGCTTCCCACCGCAACGGGAACTGCTGGAGCACATCCGGCAGCGGGCCTACCGGATCCCGGAGGTCGGCGAGGAGGCGCTGGCCCGCGCCGCCCGCATCGTCATGGGCTGAGCCGGCCGCGGCTACCCTGGTCGCATGGCGCTCGATATGGATCCGGAACGCCGTCGCCGGCTGATGGAGCTGGCGCGCTGGCGCGAGGAGTGGCAGACCAAGTACGGGATCGACGACGTTGAGTTCATCCCGGACGACGCGCCGGTGACGCCGGACGTGCGCTTCCCGACCGCGGAACAGGAGTGGGAGTACGTGCGCCGGGCCCGCGAGATCCTCGGCCTCGACCCCGAGACCGGGCGGTACCTGGGCTGAGGCGTACCGGGCGTGGCTGGTGGTCCACTAGCGGCGCGGCGCCCCGGCGTGGGTCCGCTCGACCCGGGTCGGGCTCAGCCACACGTACCGGTCGGCCCCGCCGCCGAGCAGCGCCACCATATCCGGCTCCAGCATCTGCAGCAGCGACGCGGTCTGCGGGGTGAGTCGCAGCACGGACGCGGCCACCTGCGCCTCGACCGGGTAGAGCCGCTGCAGCATCACCAGGTTCCCCTCCTGTACCGCGCTGGTACCGTCCGCCGTCAACTCCCGCAGCACGGTGAGCTGCGTCTGCCACGGGCCGAGCGGTACCGGCGCCGGCGGGGCGGACGTGCCGAGGTCGTAGATGACCAGCGCCGGGCGCGCGGCGGTCGCCGCCAGCCGGACCGGCTGCTGTGGCGGTACCACCACCAGCCGTTCGCCCCGGCCCGCCGCGCGTTCGCCGAAGCCGTGCCAGGGGCCCGGTGACACGGTGACCACGACCACCCGGGCGCCGAGCGCCATCGCCCGGAAGGCGAGGATCTGCCCGGCCCACTCGCCACCGATCAGGGTGATCCGGGTCGGCTCGGCCCGGAAAAACCGTACCGGCACCGGGCGCTGGTCCCGGTCCACGCCGAGCAGCAGCCCGCTGGGCAACGGCGTGAACGCCATCGCCGGAAGCGCGGCCCGGGATGCCGTGTGCGAACCGATCCGCAGCCGGACCAGCCGGCCCTTGTAGCGCCGGCGCCCATCCGGCCCGGACTGGCCGTACACGGTGCCGGAGCGCGGTCCTACCGGACCC
>JAFMQQ010000970.1 GCA_017354595.1 Micromonosporaceae bacterium | reverse complement strand
CCGGGCCGGCACGCCGGTGGCGCGCCCTCGCTGGCGACAGCGTGGATCCGGCGACGGCGGGGACGACCGCACCGGTCGGTAGGCTCGTGCGGTGGATCTCGACGATATCGCCGCCCGGCTCGGGGTACCCGTCGACGAGGTCGACCGGGTACACCAGCTCGCCGGCGACCGGCCGTCGGCGACGCTGCCCGCCAAGGCGGAGGCGCCCGCGATCCTCGACCGGCTCGCGGTGCGGCCAGAGGACGCCGCCGAGATCATGGCGGGCTGGCCCGAGCCTGGCTCTCCACTGTGGACTTCCGAGCTGCGCTGGCTGCTCGACCGCTCGATCGCCCTGGTCCGGGCCGATCTCGGCGGGCACGGCTGGCTGTCGCCCGGTCCGGCGCTGCCGCGCGAACGGGGCCCCGCCTGGCGCCATCTCTACGTGTACGCGTACCTGGCCCTGGTCGACGTCGCCAGGGCGTACCACCGCGAGCACGGCATCGCCGATGCCGTATCGTGGGCGACCCTCGCCGACCTGGGCCGCAACCTTGCGATCGACCGGCGGATGCAGCGCGAGGGCTGGCCGGTCGTGCAGAGCTGGCTGACGCTGCACGCCCGCGGCGCCATCTACGAGTTGGGCCGGCTCCAGCACCAGCGCGGCGGCACCGCCATCCACCTGCACATCCCCGAGTCGGGGCCGATGACCCCGGAGGCGGTCGCGACTTCGCTCGACCGGGCCCGCGTGTTCTTCCCGCGCCACTTTCCGGACGAGCGCCACACGGCGTTCTGCTGCGGCTCGTGGCTGCTCGACCCGCAACTGCTGGAGTACCTGCCGAAAGAGTCCAACATCGTCCGGTTCCAGCAGAGGTTCGAGCTGGAGCCCTACGCGGAGCCGGAGGGGCTGGACGGCGACGTGGAGGTGCTGCGGTTCGTGTTCCGCACCGTGACCACGCCACTCGACCAGCTACCGCGCCGCACCGTGCTCCAGCGCGCGATCGTCGACCACCTGAAGGCCGGCCGGCACTGGCAGATCCGCAGCGGCCGGTTCCCGATCTAGCACAGCGAAGCCATCTGTGGCCGCGAACGTCCAATGTGGATCACCGGAAGCGGTCAAGGCCCTGACCAACGCTGCCGCTGGTACCCGGGAGCATCTGCCGCCGTCATGGAATCCAACGGGCAGCGGCCTCGTAGGTAGTTTCCGGCGCGCTGTTGAACGCGATGGCCGCATCGGGTGCATGCCGCCGGATCAGGTTGATCACCTGCTCGAGTAGTTCAACTTGATCATCCGAGTGCCGCAGGCCACCGCCGACAGTGACGCACTCCCACGGATGAGCTTTCAGCGCGTCGCCAACGACCGTCTCCACCTCGTCACTGCCATCGAGGCCGATCAGGCAGGTCTCGACGGGTACGCCATGCTCGGCGAACTTGGCCAGTCCCACCTCGATCCCCGCGGCGACCGGCTCGGGGTCCCATGGACCGGGCACCCGGTACGGATCGAGCCCAATGACCAGGACGCGGGGAGAAGCATCGGTGCCCACGTCTGGACGATACCCGCCGAACCACCGGCGCCTCGCCTGCCACCGTGAGATCCGCTCAACGGTGAATAGGCGTAGATCTATCGCATGCCTGGTGCCGCCGCGCCCGCAACCTTTGCCCGGGCACTGGGGTCACAGCGTACCTGTGAGGCATAGACGGCTACCTACCGCTCATGCTTTGATCCCTTCAGCGCATATCGATCTTCGTAGCGCCGAACGGACCGTGGAGGGAGCAAT
>JAFMQQ010000969.1 GCA_017354595.1 Micromonosporaceae bacterium | reverse complement strand
TCAACGCGGTCTCCCGGTCCGCGGGCGCGGTGGTGTTCGAGGTACGCCGCCAGTTCCGCGACTTCCCCGGCATCATGGACGGCACCCAGCGGCCCGAGTACGGCAAGGTGGTCGACATCTGTACCCGGGACGCGCAGCGCGAGCTGATCACCCCCGGGCTGCTCGCCGTCCTGGCTCCGATCGCGGTCGGCTTCGGGCTGGGCATCGGCGCCCTCGCCGCCTACCTCGCCGGAGCCATCGGTACCGGTGTCCTGATGGCGATCTTCCTGGCCAACTCCGGTGGCGCCTGGGACAACGCGAAGAAGATGGTCGAGGACGGGCGGTACGGCGGCAAGGGTTCGCCGGCGCACGCCGCAACGGTCATCGGCGACACGGTGGGCGACCCGTTCAAGGACACCGCCGGCCCGGCGATCAACCCGCTGATCAAGGTGATGAACCTGGTCTCGCTGCTGATCGCGCCGGCCGTGGTGATGTGGAGTACCGGCACCGACAAGAACACCGCGCTGCGGGTGGTGGTCGCGGTGGTGGCCGCGGCCGCGGTAGTGGTCGCCGTGGCGGTGAGCAAGCGCAAGCCGATCGCGATGTCCGACTCGGACTCCTCGGCCGGCGACGACAGCGGTTCAGCCGCTCCCACCGCGGAGAGCCAGCAGCTGAAGGTCTGAGTTCGGCTCGGGTATCGCGCGCCGGTCACTTTACCGCCAGTCGAACAGTCGTACAGTGACCGGCATGCGTGGGACGCTGCGCCGGCTGCTGGCCCTGCTCGTGCTGAGCGTGTGCGCGACCGGCTGCGGCGGGGGCGGTGGCCAGGTGGCGCCCGATACCTGGGCCGGCTCGGTCTGTACCGCGCTGCACCCGTGGCGCGACCAGATCACCAGCCTCAATGCGCAGGCGGCCAGCCAGATGGCGACGGCCACCACGCCGCAGCAGACCCGGGACAACATGCTGCGCCTGCTGGACGGGGCGCGGCTGGCGAGCGAGCGGGCGCGGGCGCAGGTGGCGGCGGCGGGGGTACCGGATGTGCCGGACGGGCAGCAGATCGCCGGCCGGTTCGTGGCGGCGCTGGCCGCCGTTCGGGACGCCTACCGGACTGCGCACGACACGGTGGCCGGCTTCTCCACCCGCGAGCCGAAGGCGTTCTACGACGGGGTGAGCCGGGCGGTCGCCACGCTCAACACCTCGTACGCGAGGGCCGGCGTGGATACCGGCCGGCTCGCCTCGGCCGACCTGCGGGCCAGCTTCGCCAGGGCGACGCCGTGCAGATAGGCCGGCAGCTCTCCCTGTTCGGGGTGGAGGCGGTACCCCCCTCACCCGCGGACCTGGAGGGGTTGCTGGCCGGTCCCGGCCAGGTGGTGCGGATGGGCGGTACCGCCCGGGTCTCGGTGGTGGTGGACGAGCTGTGGCGGGCGCGGGCGCTGGTCGCCGAGTTCCGGCTGCGCGGCCTGGCGGCGACCTGCGTGCCGACCGTCGACGACCACCTCGGCGTGCGGACCGCGTACTCCACCTCGCTGGCGCCGCTCGGTACGGCCTGGCTGCGCGGCGCGGTGAAGGTACCGCCGAAGGGTCTTTTTCTGGATGGGCGGCGGCTGCGGCTGTGGACGGTGGCCGCCGGCCATCCCGATGCACGGCTTACTTCGGCCTCGGCGGGAGGAAGTGCCTCGGCCGCCGGCTACATCCTGCGGCTGGGGCCCTCGGATGAGCCGTCCTGGGATCCGGTCGGCGCGGCGCTGGCCGCGGTGGGCCTGGCCGGGACGC
>JAFMQQ010000968.1 GCA_017354595.1 Micromonosporaceae bacterium | reverse complement strand
ACACCGTGGTCCACCTCGCCGTCGCCTCCGGAACCCCGACACAGTCCGGCGGCCGGGCGGCGATGAAGGAGCAGAACGTCATCGGCACCATGCAGCTGCTCGCCGCCTGCCAGCAGGCGCCGCGGGTACGCCGCCTGGTGCTGCGGTCGTCCACCGCCGCCTACGGCGCATCTTTCCGGGATCCCGCGGTCTTCACCGAGCAGACCGAGCCGCGCGAGATGCCGCGCGGCGGGTTCGCCCGGGACGTGCTTGACATGGAGGGGTACGTCCGCGGCTTCCGCCGCCGGCGGCCGGACACAACCGTGACCGTGCTGCGGTTCGCCCCGTTCATCGGGGCGTACGCCAACACCAGCCTCACCCGGTACTTCACCCAGCCGGTGGTACCGACGGTCTTCGGCCGCGATCCGCGGCTCCAGTTCGTGCATGTGGACGATGCACTGGAGATCCTGTACCGGTCGGCGATGGCGGACCATCCGGGCACCTTCAACGTGGCCGGCCCCGGCGTCATCACCCTGTCCCAGGCGGTGCGCAGGTCCGGCCGGGTGGCGGTACCGGTTCTGGAGGGCGGCATGTCGGTGTTCGCCGGGCTGGCCCGCGGCATGGGATGGGGCAATTACACCCTGGACCAGCTCGATCTTTTCGTGCACGGTCGGGTGGTGGACACCAGCGAGCTGAGCGACGAGTTCGGTTTCCAGCCGCGCCCGACCCCGGTCGCCTTCGACGACTTCATCGGCGGTACAGGTGGTGGCGGCGTCATGCCGCAGGAGGCGGTACGCACGGCCGAGCGGGTCGTGCTGGACGGCCTGCGCCGCGCCCGGATGGCGATCCGGATGGTGGCTGGCAATGGCTGAGCGGGATGTCTGGGATCAGCGGATGGAGAACGTGGTCGCGTTCGTCCGCCGCCGGTTGACCGGTGCGTACCAGGTCGACGAGTTCGGCTTCGACCAGGACCTCACCGATTCGGTCTTCTATCCGCTGCTGCGCTACCTCTACCGGGACTGGTTCCGGGTGGAGGTACGCGGCGTCGACCGGCTGCCGGAGACCGGCGCCGCTTTGCTGGTGGCCAACCACTCCGGCACCATCGCCATCGATGCGCTGATGCTCGCGCTCGGGGTACACGACGAGCACCCGGCCCACCGGTACCTCCGGCTGCTCGGCGCCGACCTGGTCTTCCGGGTTCCCGGGCTGTCCGAGTTCGCCCGCAAGAGCGGCGGTACCCTCGCCTGCGGACCGGACGCCGAGCGGCTGATGCGCTCGGGCGAACTGGTCGGTGTCTTTCCGGAGGGCTTCAAGGGCATCGGCAAGCTCTACCGCGACCGGTACAAGCTGCAACGCTTTGGCCGCGGCGGGTTCGTCTCCGCGGCGCTGCACACCGGTACCCCGATCATCCCGGTCGGTATCGTCGGTGCCGAAGAGATCTATCCGATGATCGGGAACTTCAAGCCGCTGGCCCGCCTGCTCGGCACTCCCTACTTCCCGATCACGCCGATCTTTCCCTGGCTCGGTCCGCTCGGCCTGGTACCGCTGCCGTCGAAGTGGTACATCGAGTTCCGCGAGCCGATCCAGACCGATGGCCGGATCGAGGAGGCGGATGACCCGCTGGCCGTTTTCAACCTGGCCGATCAGGTGCGGGAGACGATCCAGCAGACCCTCCAGGATCTGCTGAAGCTGCGCGAGGAGGAGGCGGCCCGGGAGGACTAGCCGGGCTAGCCGTGCCGCGGCTTCGGCGGCCGGCGCCGGCGCCGGGCCAGGC
>JAFMQQ010000249.1 GCA_017354595.1 Micromonosporaceae bacterium | reverse complement strand
CCCGGTCTCTGTCCTCTGTGGACGCCGGGCGGACGCCGGGGCGGGCGGTACCGGGCGCCGGCCGCCGGCCTGTCAGGCGAAGGCCGCCCGGTGCCGCTCGCACCAGCGGCGGAAGGTACCCGGTGGCCGGCCGGTGACCTGCTCGACCAGCTGGGTGGTGTACCCGAACCGGCCGGCACGGACCAGGCGGAAGGTCTCCAGCAGCCCGTCGACGACGTACCCGGGCAAGCCGGCCCGGTGCATCTGCTCGCCCATCGCCGACTCGGGTACGTCCACGTAGCGGATGGGCTGGCCGAGGACCTCACCGAGTGTGCTGGCCAGTTCCTCGCCGGAGAGCAACTGGCCGCCGGTCAGTTCGTACCCGTTGCCCGCGTGGCCGGTACCGGTCAGTGCGGCCGCCGCCACCGCCGCGACGTCGGCGGGGTCCACCGGAGCCAGCCGCGCGTCCCCGACCGGAAAGTAGATGGTCTGCTGCGCCCTGACCGTGGCGGCCCATTGAAGTGCGGTGTCCATGAACATGGTCGGGCGCAGGAAGGTCCACGCCAGGCCGGACGCCTGGATCAGCTGCTCGCGCTCGCGGTGCCAGTGGCCGTGCCCCTCCACCGGTACCCAACCGGCCTCCTGTGTGGACAGTTTGACGATGTGCGTCGCGCCGGCCGCCTTGGCCGCCGCCAGCACGGCCGCATCCTGCCGGGTGGCGGAGGTGAGCAGGAAGACCCGGGCGACGCCGGCCATCGCCGGGCGCAACGTGGCCGGGTCGTCCAGATCGCCGATGTGGACCTGCACGCGGTCGGCGAGGTCACCGAGTTTCGCCGGGTCGCGTACCAGCGCCCGGACCGGGCAGCCGGTCGAGGCCAGCTGCTGGACGAGTTCGCGGCCGACGGTACCGGTCGCTCCGGTAACAAGGATCATGAGCGCCTCCACGAGATATATCGCGACTATGTCGCAACGTATATCATCGGCGCCGGTCGCGGCAAGCGGCGCGTTCCGCTCAGTCGATGGTCAGCACCCGCGGGCCATCGGCGGTCACCGCGACGGTGTGCTCGGCGTGGGCCGCGCGGCTGCCGTCCGCGGTACGCACCGCCCAGCCGTCGGGCGCCAGCCGGAACGCGTCCCGGCCACCGGCCAGGAACATCGGCTCGATCGCCAGCACCAGACCGGGTACCAGCCGCAGGCCGCGGCCGGGCCGGCCCTCGTTGGGTACGTCCGGCTCCTCGTGCATCGCCCGGCCGATGCCGTGCCCGCCCCAGCGCGGTGGGATGCCGTACCCCAGGCCGCGGCCGACCGTACCGATGGCGTGCCCGAGATCGCCGAGGCGTCCGCCCGGCCGGGCCGCCTCGATCGCCGCCCGCAGTGCCGACTCGGCGGCCTCGATAAGCCGCTGGTCCTCGGGGCGTGCCTCGCCCACGATGAGGCTGGTCGCCGCGTCACCGGTCCAGCCGTCCAGTTGCGCTCCACAGTCGACGCTGAGCAGATCGCCGTCGCGCAGCCGGTACCCGTCCGGGATGCCGTGCACGATCACGTCATTGACCGAGGCGCAGATGACCGCCGGGTACGGCGAGGGCGCGAACCGCGGGTGGTAGTTCAGGAACGGTGACCGGGCACCGGCCTGCGCCAGCCGCTCCCGGGCCAGCTCGTCCAGCTCACCCAGGCTGGTGCCCACGCTGGCCTGTTCCCGGATCGCGGCGAGGATACCGGCGACCACCCGGCCGGCCTCGCGCATCGCGGCGATCTCGGACGTCGACTTCAGCTCGACCATGGGCGATAACTATACCGGTATTAGAATCACGGCATGATCCGGCCGCCGCTGTCCCGCGCCGAGCGCCGCCGCGGCGAGCGCCTCGGCGCGCAGCTGCGCCGGTGCCGGGGTGAGCGCAGCATCGTCGAGGTTGCGGCCGCCGCCGGCATCTCGGCCGAGACACTCCGCAAGATCGAGACCGGTCGGGTACCGACGCCAGCGTTCTTCACCGTCGCCGCGCTGGCGGGCGCCCTGGGTATCGAGTTGGACTCGCTCGCCGAAGGGTGCGACGAGGCTCGCGAGATGCGTACCGGTAGGTGACCCTGATCGACCTCGACCGGGAGCCGCCGCCACCGGCGGTCCGGCGGCAGCGAGCCGGTTGGTGGCGGGGCCCGGCCATGCTGCCCGCGCTGGCGGTGGTGGCCCTGCTCGCGGTCGGGCCGGGTGGTGGTCGGCCGCCGCTGCCGGTACTGCCACGCGTTGGGGCGATCCCGGTCGCCGCGGTCAGTTTCGAGCTCGATGGCGGTGTGCTGTACCGGGTCGAGCCGGACACCGCGAACACGGTCGGGGTAGCCGCCGACGACGTGCTGACCGGCCGCCGGCTGTGGCGTACCGCGCTGTCCGGCCCGGTCGATCTGGTGCAGACCGTACTGGCGGCGGGGCCGGCCGGCGGTGGCGTGGTGCTGGCCCGGTCGGGTCTTAGCCCGGCGGTCTCCTGGGTCTCCGCACTCGACGCCCGGACCGGCCGGGTGCTGTGGGGCGCACCGGCCAGAGTGGACGTTGCCGTGCTCGCCGGCGGCGTCGTGCTGCTCTCCTCCGCGCCGGACGGGCCGAACGAGGTGCTGGCGGTGGACGCGCACACCGGCCGGACGATCTGGCGAGCAACGCCACCCGCCGGAACGACAGTCGTGGCCGGGGTCGACCGGGTTCTGTTGTCGCGTTTGGACGGTCAGGCGGAGGTCCTCGCCGCGGACTCCGGTGCGCTGCTGGGCGCCGGCTCTCTGGGCGGCGTCGGCCACGTTCTGCTCGTCACCGGCGAGGCGGTGTACGCCCAGTCGCCGACGGATGCCGGGCGGCTGTACCGGCTCGACCTCACGACGTTCCGCAGGCATCTGCTGCTGGGGTTGCCGGACGCGATCGCGTCCCTGCGTTCCTGCGGACCGGTGCTCTGTGCCCGGATGGTCGACGGCGACCTGGTCGGAGTCGATCCGCACACCGGCGACCCGCGCTGGCGCGATCCGCGACTGACCATTGTGGACTTGGTCGGCGGCGGCCACCTGGTCACCGCCGGCCCGCACCCGGCCGTGCTCGATGCGGCGACCGGCCGGGTGCTGCTGCGCCTTAGCGGCGACCGGGTCGGCGCATCGGGATCCGGGGCGCCACTGTACAGAGTGGAGAATGACGCCGGCGCGGCGCTGCTCGCCACGCTCGACCTGGCCAGCGCGCGGCTGGTACCCGTCGGCAGGCTGTCCGGGCCGGCGCCCGACGACGTCTGCGGCGCGGCCAGCGGCCGCCTCGCCTGCCTCGTCGGTGACCAGTTCGTCATGTGGCGCTACCCGGTGCCGCCCGGCTGACCGGTTCGAGTCCCATGGCGCTGATCGAGCTCGACCGTGACCCGCCGCACGAGGTCCCGGGCCGGCCGGCGAACCGGTGGGGTCAGCTCCGGCTCCGGCCGGTCCTGCTGGCGATCGCCGTGCTGCTCGCCGCCGGACTCGGTGCCGCCGCCCCAGCGCCGGGGCCACTGGTACCGGTCGCCTCGATCCCGGACGCCGCAGCGGAGGACTTCACGCTCGCCGGCGGCATCCTGTACCAGGCCGAGCCGGATCCGGCGGTACCCGGCCGGATCGCCGCGTACCGGCTGTCCACTGGGGACCGGCTGTGGAGCGTCGCGGTGCCGGCGCCGGTGGATCTGGTGCTGCCGGTACGGGCGTCGCCGAACGGTACCGGTGTGGTGCTGGCGCAGTCGTTCCAGGCGACCCGGCAGGCGGCGGTATCCGCGGTGGACCCGGCTACCGGCCGGCTGCTCTGGCGCGGCCGGCGATATCAGCTCCCTCCCGACCGGTCGCTCCATTGTGGTGCTCGGTGCCTTTCCCGACTCGATCGATCTGCGCGCGGTGGATCTGCGCCACGGCACGACGGTCTGGCAGCGGAGCCTGGCCGACGGCTCGGCCCGGGTGGCGGCGGCGGACAACGACCACATCGTGCTCGACCGCCCGGACGGCACGGTTGAGGTGCTCGACGCCGGTACCGGCCGGCCGCTGGTGACCGGCGCGCTGCCGCCCAGCCAGTCGCCGCTCGACCTGGACGGCGATGCGCTCTACGCCGTCCCGGCCGGCGACGACCGGCGGATCTTCGACTACGACCTGGCCACGCTCGCCCCGCGTTGGTCGGCGCGGCTGCCCGACCCGCCGGATTCGCTGTGGATCTGCGGCACAGCGGTGTGCGCCAGCGCGGGCAACACCCTGGCGGCGTTGGATCGTGGTACCGGCCGGGTGCGGTGGCGGGAGGCGGGGTTGCCCGGCGCGCGGGTCGACCTCGGTGGCCGGTTGTCCGCTCCCGGCTCGGCGCTGGCGGACGCCTTCACCTCGACCGGCCGGACCTCAGCGGTGTACCGGATGCGGCCGGGTCCCATGGTCGAGCGGGGTCCGCCACTGTACACAATGGACGCCGGTACCGCCACCCTGCTGGTGCGGCTGGACCCGGCGAATGGCCGCCGGCGGGTGCTGGGTCTGCTCCCGGCCAGGCTGGCCTCCGCCCAGTGCAAGGCGGCCGGCGGTTACCTCGTCTGCGACGTCGATGGCCGGTACCTCGCCTGGCGCTATCCGGTCGGCTGACCGTGGCGGGTGCCTTACCGGCGCCGTCGCCATGCAGCGCGACCTCCTGTGCCGGTAGGGCCTGCAGCGCCGGCAGGTCCCCATGCTCGGCGGCGGGTAGGCAGCCGCACCGTCGGCGTCGTCTGCCCCGCGTCCCCAACCGACGTGTGCTCTCACCCGTTCGTCCCGTCCCTGTCCCACCTTCACCGTCGTACCTGGCGGGCTTCACGCTGTGTCGGCTTACCATCGCATGGCGTCTATGGAACGTGTGGTGTCTTTTGCGCCACCGCGTGTGCGGCGATCCGGTCGGCTGGCCACCATCAGAGACGCCCGCAATACCGTCTACCTGTCCAACACCTACGACGACGCCGGCCGGGTCGCCCAGCAGACCATCGCCGACGGCGGCCATTTCCAGCTGGATTACACCACCGACTCCTCCGGTAAAGTCACCGCCACAACGTTGACCGACCCGCGCGGCAATGTGCGCCGGCTGACCTTCAACGCGGCTGGGTATCTGCTGACCGATACCCGGGCCAACGGCACAACAATCGCGCAGACCACCACCTACACCCGCGACAGCAGCAACCTGGCCTCCGCGGTGACCGACCCGCTCGGCCGGCAGACCACATTCACCTACGACCCGTTCGGCAACCCGACCAGCATCACCGAACAGGCCGGCACGTCGGACGCCCGGACCACGAACATCGTCTACGGTGGCCCGTTCGATCAGGTCAGCCAGATCACGGACCCGCTGAATCACGTGTGGACGTTCAGCTACGCGACCAGTGGTGCCCTCGCCACAGCGACCGACCCGGTGAACCGAACATCCACTGTGGACACCAATGAGTTCGGGCAGCCTACGC
>JAFMQQ010000967.1 GCA_017354595.1 Micromonosporaceae bacterium | reverse complement strand
AGCGCGTCCGGTGCGGTCGGATCCAGGCCGGCCGCCTGCCATGCCTGCCGGATCGCCAGCACCTGCCCGACCGAGGCGGGGTTGAACATGCTCGCCGACCGGCCGTCGCTGGAGACCCCGCAGCCGATGATGACCGCGTAGATCCGGTCCCCGTCGCGCAGCGCGTCGGGCAACCGTTTCAGCGCCAGGATGCCGGTACCTTCGCCGATCAGCAGACCGTCGGCGCCGCGGTCGAAGGGGCGGATCTGGCCGGCCCGGGACAGTGCCCGCAGCTGGCTGAAGACCGACCAGAAGGTGATTTCGTGCGCGTGGTGTACCCCGCCGGCCAGCACCAGGTCCAGCCGGTTGCGCTGCAGTTCGGTGATCGCCTGGTCCACCGCGATCAGCGACGAGGCGCAGGCGGCGTCGATGGTGTACGCCGCACCGCGCAGGTTGAGCCGGTTGGCGATCCGGGAGGCCGCGAGGTTGGGTACCAGCCCGATGGTGCCCTCCGGCTGGTGCGGGCCCAGGCACTCGTCGAACTTCTCCCGCAGCAGTGCCAGCCGTTGCTCCGGCAACTCCGGAAGCAGCTCGCGCAGCAGTGAGACGACCTGGCTCGGGATCCGCACCCGCTGGGCGTACCGGGACTGCGCCGGGCTCAGCACGCCGCCCCGGCCGATGATCACGCCGACCCGCTCCGGCGCCGGCAGCCGGGCTGGGCCACCGGCATCCTCGATCGCGTCGGCGGCGACCCGCAGTGCGATGAGCTGATCCGGCTCGATGTCGTTGACCGAGTTCGGCATGATGCCGAAGCGCAGCGGTTCGAAGGTGGCGAACTCGTCGACGAACCCGCCGCGCCGGCAGTACATCCGGTCCGGCCGGTGCGCCTGATCGGGGTCGTAGAACTGCGCGTCCCACCGGGACGGCGGTACGTCGGTGATGGCGTCCACGCCGTCCACCAGGTTGCGCCAGTACGCCTCCAGGTCCTTCGCGCCGGGAAGCATGGTGGCCATCCCGACGATGGCCACCCTCCCGTTCGCATCGACCGGACCCACCGCCGGCTGACCCGTCACCGCCTCACCAGCCCGAGGCCGTGTAGACGACCGAGGTGCGGGCCGGGTCGCCCCAGGCCAGCTCGCGCAGCAGGCACAGCGCGCCGGCCTCCGGGTCGACCAGGTCGACGCCGCGCCGGCCGTACTCGCGGGCCAGCTCCGGGGTGACCATGCCGGGGTGGGTACCGCCGGGCGCCCACGGTCCCCAGTGGACGGTCAGGCAGCGGTTGCCGGTACCGGCGGCCCAGCGTGCTCCGATCGCCTCCAGCGCGTCGTTGCCGGCCGCGTAGTCCGCCTGGCCACGGTTGCCGTACGCCGCGGCGATGCTGCCGAAGAGCACGGTGAACCGCGGCCCGGTGGGCAGCCCGGCCAGCGCATCCAGCACCGCCCGGCCACCCTCCACTTTGGTACCGAAGACCCGGGCGAAGGACTGCGGGTCCTTCTCGGCGATCAGCCGGTCCTCGATGACGCCGGCGGCGTAGACCAGCCCGTCCAGGCGGCCGTACTCGGCGTGGATCTGCTCCAGCAGCCCGCGGGTGGCGGCCGGGTCGCGCACGTCCAGGGTGTGGTAGCGGGGCAGGGCACCCAGCTCGCTCAGTTCGCGCAGGGTGGCATCGACCTCCCGGCCGGCGAGCAATGCCCCGGCCGTGCGCTCGATCTCGTTCGGCGCGCGCATGCCCCGGGCCACCAGCGTGCGGCGCAGCGCCGCGCGGTCGAGGGCCG
>JAFMQQ010000248.1 GCA_017354595.1 Micromonosporaceae bacterium | reverse complement strand
GAGACCGAAGGATTGCGGGCACTCGACCTGGCCCGGCAGACCGGGTCGCACCGCACCCTGCGCGCACTGGCCGAAAGGCGCTCCCCGACACCACGCGGCGCCACACACGACCAACTCCATCACGCCTGGCCGGAACAGACGGCACCCGGCCAAAGCCAGCCACCCACACTGCCGGCCAACTGCCTCCCCAGCCTCGTCGATGAAAGCGACAGGCGCGGCCAGTTGCTCCGGGTCCCCGCGAATCCAGGCGTCGCTGCCGGGATCGAGCCAGCAAGCAGTGCCGGCGCCGGATCCCCGCGATCCAAGACCTGGAGGCCCGCAGCGTGACGGTGCGTCCGGTACCGGTCGACATCACGGCCGCGGCGGCCACGCAGCGAGCCCACCGCGGTGGGTGCGGACCTGCCACCCATCGGGGCGTCGTGCCCGCGGCCGGCGTACTCGACAACATCAATACGAATACGTCGATATGGTTTCCAGGTACCGCACCTGTCGGCTCACCCTGGCGGGGTCGCAGGAGCTGGAGAGGATGTCCATGAATACAAGCCAGCCCCGGTCGGGTACTGCCAGCGCGGAGTCGTCGCCGCAGCGAGGCGGAGCGAAGGTACCGCGCCCCGACCCTTCGTGGCTACGCCAGGCGCACGTACCGGAGGCCCGCGGCCGCGTCGAGCGGTACCTCGCCGAGCTGCTCGCCTCGATCGAAGGTTGCGAACCCGACAAGGTCGACCTGGCCGAGCCCATCATCGGCCGGGCCGACTCGCTGGCGCTGGCCGAGTTCAAGACCACGGTCGACCGCGAGCTGGGACTGCGCCTGCCGATGAGCCTCTTCTTCGAGTCCGCCTCGCCGGCCTCGCTGGCCGCGACGATCGTCGACGAAATCCGGACGGCCGCGGACAGCACGGCGCCAGCCGGGTCCGGCGACGCGAAGGCGGGATCGGGCGGCACCGTACGGGCGCGGTCGGGCGGCACCGTGCCCGCCGGCAGATCCGGCCGGATGAGTGTGGCCGAGATGGACGCGTGTGCCGCGTTGCCGGCGTCGATAGCGGCCACCGAACCGGCCGAGCAACCGGAGCGCGCTCCGCGGGGCACCCTGCTGACCGGTGCCACCGGATTCGTCGGTGCCTTCCTGCTGGCCGAGCTTCTCCAACAGCGCCAGGGCGACGTCTACTGCCTGGTCCGGGCGAGTAGCCCGCAGCGGGCACTGGAGCGGATCCTGGCCAACCTTGACAGCTACGGCATCGATGCCGGCCGGCACCGGCAGCGGATCGTGGCAGTGCCAGGTGACCTGACCGAGCCGGGCTTCGGCCTGCCCGATAACGCATTCGCCGATCTACATGCGCGGTGCGGGGACATTGTGCACTGCGGTGCGGTGGTCAACTGGACGTACCCGTACCAGGCGCTGGAACGCGCCAACGTGTACGGCACCCGCGAGGTGCTGCGACTGGCCACCGGGTACGGTCCGGTCCGCCCGGTGCATTTCATCTCCACCGTCGGGGTCTTCTCCTCGGTGGAGTACCAGGGCGAGGTCGTCTACGAAGCGCAGCTGCCGACCGAGAGCGGGCCGCTGGCGGTCGGGTACGCGCAGTCGAAATGGGTCGCCGAGCAGATGACCCGCACCGCGCACGAGCGCGGCGTGCCCACCACGATCCACCGGATCAACACCGGCGGGGACAGCCGTACCGGCGCGTTCAACCGGCTCGACCACCTCAGCATGATGCTCAAGGGCTGCGTCGAGGCCGGCATCGCACCGCAGGACGTGAACATCTATCTCCAGCCGGCCCCGATCGACTATGTGGCGGCGTCCGTGGTGGCGGCCGCCCGCCGTCCGGAACTGGACGGCTGCACCCTGCACCTGGTCAACGAGGCGGAGATGAGCTGGGCGCAGCTGTTCGACATCGTCCGCGAGTTCGGCTACCCGATGGCAACGACCACCTTCGAGGATTGGCGCGACCGCGTCAGTGCCCCCGGTTCCGGCACCACGGCACTACTCGGCCTGGTGCCCTTCCTCGTGGACTCCATCGACGACATGCGGGTTCCGCGCTTCGACTCGACCTCGACCCGGCACGCCCTGACCGGCACCGCGCCGGCCTGCCCGCCGCTGTCGGCCCAGCTCGTGCACACCTACCTGGAAGGGTTCATCTCCGCCGGGTTCATCGGCCCGCCCAAGGCAGCCGTCCGTCCACTCCGGACTGAGTGAACCGGCCAGGCCGATGGGAGGGGCCATGCGCTTCTCGCTTCTCGGGCCGCTACGTGTCGAGTGCGACGAGCATGTCCGTACGCCGACCGCGCTGCGGCCGCGGCGGGTTCTGGCGATGCTGCTGGTGCACGCGAACCAGGCGGTACCGGTAGCCAGCCTGGTGGACGAGCTGTGGGATGGCGACCAGGTGCCGCGGTTGGCCCGCAAGACTGTCCAGACTTACATCTACCAACTGCGCAAGGCGCTGTCGCGCGCCGATGGTTCGTCCCCCATCGTCTCCCAACCACAGTCCTACCTGTGCCGCTTGACACCGGGCGAGCTCGACCTGTGGGAGTTCGAGCGCTGCACCGACCGGGGGCGGGACGCGCTGGTCGGAGGCGACCCGAGGACAGCGGCCGACCTGCTGCACCAGGCGATGGCGCTGTGGCGCGGCCACGCGCTGGTCGACGTGGACCCGGGGCCGTTGCTGGCCATCGAGATCCGGCACCTGGAGGACAAGTTCGTCAAGGGGGTGGAGCTGCGGGTTGACGCGGACATGCGGCTCGGCCGGCACTGGGAGCTGCTCGGTGAACTGGAGGCGCTGACCGAACGCTACCCGCTGCACGAGTGCTTCTACGCTCACCTGATCGTCGCCGCGTACCGGAGCGGGTTCCGCCAGGACGCGCTGCGCGCCTACGGTCGGCTCCGCCACCGCCTGGTCGAGGACCTCGGCCTGGAACCCTCCAAACGGTTACAGCAACTGCACCGCGACGTCCTCGCCGACAACCTGGCACCGGCGCCGGCCGCCGAAGCCCGGCCGCAGCGGGTCGCCACCGACCGGCCGGAGGCCGCTCCGGCGCAGCTGCCGCCCGACACCCCAGATTTCGTAGGGCGCGAGCCCGAGCTGCGCCTGGTCGAGTCGTTCTGTTCGGCGCCGCCGGAGGACCCGGACCAGAGCACCCGGCGGGTGATGGCGGTTATCGGACCGCCCGGCGTGGGCAAGACGTCGTTCGCCGTCCGGGTGGCGCACCGGCTGCGCCGGCGCTTCCCCGGCGGCCAGCTCTACGCCTGCCTGCACGACGACCAGGATCAGCCGGTACCGCCGGAGACGGCACTGGCCGGATTCCTGTGCGCCGCCGGGTTCGGCACCGGCGCCATCCCGGCGACCACCATCCAGCGACGTGACCTGTTCCGGACCTGGGCCGCCGACCGCGAGCTGCTGGTGTTGCTCGATGACGCCGCCAGCTACGACCAGGTTCGGCCGCTGCTGCCGGCGGGCGGCGGGTGCCGGGTGCTGATCACCGCACGCAACCGGCTTCCCGGGCTGCCCGGTGTCGACACCGTCCAGCTCGGACCCATCGAGACCGACGAGGGTGTCGCGTTGCTATCCGGTGTGGCGGGTGCCGCGCGGATCGTCGCCGAAATGACCGCCGCCCGCGGGGCAGTTCTGGCCTGCGAAGGGCTGCCGCTGGCCATCCGCGCCGCGGGCGAGAGGCTCGCCGCCCGTCCACTGTGGTCAGTGGCCGAGCTGAGCGACCGGCTGGCAGATCCCTCCCGCCGGCTCGACGAGCTGACCACCGGTGATTTCGGCGTACGCCAGCACATGCTGCGCGCATGGCGCCGGCTCGGTACCGCCGAGCGTACGGCGATGCTCCGGCTGTGCCCGTTCGAGGGCACCTTCACTCTCGACATGGCGGCCGTGGCACTGGAGCTCGACCCGCTGGCCGCCGAGGTACGGGTCGGCTCGCTGGTCGAGTCGAACCTGCTCGGCGTCGTGGCCGGCGGGCGCGGCGGAAGGCCATGCTTCCGCTTCCCGGAACTACTGCGGCTGGCCGTGCTCCAGCATGCGGATCTTGGCCGCTGACACGCTCAACGGCGCCTTCGGTGGCCTGACCTGAGGCCCACCACGATGACCACTTCTTGGCTGGTCCTTGACCCACCCCGGGCACGATCGAAACATGCGTTTCCCCGATGTCTACGTGGCCGGTGTCGCAGCGAGCTATCCCAAGGCCGTACAGGTGGACGAGGCGGTCGCCGATGGCCGCTACCACGCCGCGTTGCACCGGCGCACCCGGCAACAACGGGTCGCGATCCTGGCCGATGGGGAGTCGGCGCCGGAGCTGGCCGTCGCCGCCGGGCGCTGCGCGCTGCGCCGTTCCGGCCACCATGCGGACGAGTGCAGCCTTCTGCTGCATGCGGTGGCGACCAACAATGGCCTGGAGGGTTGGAACGCGGCGTCCTATCTGCAGCACGAGGTATTGACCGGGGCCGGCGTCGCGTTCGAGGTACGGCAACTCTCCAACGGCGCCGTCGCCTGCATCGAGCTCGCGGTGACGCACCTGCAGGCGACCGGCGGCGTGGCGGCACTCATCACCGCTGCGGACCAGTTCGACCTGCCGACCTGGAACCGCTGGACAGCCAACCCTGGGCTGGTCTTCGGTGATGGCGCGAGCGCGATCGTTCTGTCCCTGAGGTCGGGCTTCGCCAGGCTACTGTCTTGCGCGACGGTCTGCGATGCGGCGCTGGAGGGCGTGCAGCGCGGGAACCGGCCGTTGCGGTGGGAACCGGAGAAGACTCCGGTCAGCCTGTTCGACCGGACGCTGGAGTTTTCCGACCAGATCCCCCTCGGTGAAGTGACCGAGCGGATGGCGGCCGGACTGCGCGCGGCCGGGGACCGGGTGGCCGCGGAGGCTGGCGTGCCGCTTGCCGACTTCGACCATTACGTGACGCCCAACTTCGGCTGGGACCTGCTGCACCAGCAGTGCCTCGGTCCGCTCGGGCTCGACGCGACCCGTACCACTTGGGCCTGGGGCAGCGAGATCGGCCATGCCGGTACCACTGACCAGTTCGGTGGCCTGCACCACCTCGCCCAGTCGGGCCGGCTTGAGCCGGGCCAACGGGTCCTGCTGATCAGTATCGGCGGCGGCTTCAACTGGACGTGCGTCGCGCTCGAGGTCGTGGCACAACCGGCTTGGGACACGCTGCCGGTCTGAACCGTCCACAGTAGAGCCGCCCTCGGCGCACACTAAACCAACCGGCCGCCGACGTAACCCACTCCACGCCCGGGCAGACGAATTCGGCACGGGTACAGCATCTGACCACGGGGACATGATCTGTGTTACGTCGAACAGGACTTGGTCCGTGAGCGCGCCGGAGTACGCCTGGACCGAGGCGGGCAAGCTCAGCGCCGAACGCAACGCAGTTGGGCAGACCGAAGCCATCCAGGCGATCGACGCGCCGCGT
>JAFMQQ010000966.1 GCA_017354595.1 Micromonosporaceae bacterium | reverse complement strand
CGCCACCCCGAGTACGGTCACCCAGATCAGGGTCAGCCAACGGTGCCAGTCGGTGGGCAGGTGTACCTTGCCCAGCGCACCGGCGATCGCCAGCAGTACGACGGTCTCCAGCACCACCATCGCGAGCACCATGATGATCTTCCCGATGAAGTACGCCGACGGCGGCATCGGGGTGCCCTCCAGCCGCTTCAGGATGCCCTTGTCCCGTTCGATCGCGATCTGTATCGCCAGCGTCTGGAAGGCGACCCCGAACAGGCCGGCGGCGAGGATGCCGGGCACGAAGTACTGGCTGAAGGAGATGTCGCCCTGGATCTGGTAGTTCACCACCGAGCTGAAGAACAGCAGCAGGATCACCGGGAAGGCGAGGGTGAAGACGACCGACTCGCGCTGCCGGAAGAACTCCTTGACCTCCAGCCCGCCGCGCGCCCAGCCGATCCGGGCCGAGTGCGCCAGCCCGGTGCCGACCGCTGGACGCCCGTCCGCGGGACCGCTGCCCGCCGGGCGCCGCCCGGCCAACAGGCTCATGGCTCCCCCCTTGCGCCGATCATGTTCAGGTAGATCTCCTCCAGCGTGGGGCGGGTCACGGTCAGGCCGGGCACCTCGCCGCCGTACTGCGCCGCGAGGTCGGTGACCACCTTGGTCGGTGCGTCGGTACGGACGACCTCCCGCCCGCCCGGCGCGTCCCAGGCGACCACGGTCTCGGCGGTGTCCCGCCCGCCCAGCGTCGCCGGGCTGGCCACCTCGACCATCCGGCCGCCGTCTTCTTGGCCCGGGGCCGGCCCGAGGCGGGCCAGCACCCCGACCCGGTGCGCCAGCGCCTCCGCCTCGGCCAGGTAGTGGGTGGTGAGCAGGATCGTGGTACCGGCGGCGGACAGGCCCCGGATCAACTCCCAGAACTCCTGCCGCGCCTCGGGGTCGAAGCCGGTGGTCGGCTCGTCGAGGAAGAGCAGTTCCGGGTTGCCGATGATGCCCAGTGCCACGTCGAGCCGGCGCCGCTGGCCGCCGGAGAGGGTACCGGCGCGAGCCCGCCCCTTCTCCGCCAGCCCTACCGCCGCCAGTACCTCGCCGGGCGATCGGGGCGCCGGGTAGTACATGGCGAAGTGGCGCACCACCTCATGTACGGTCAGCGCCTCAAACTCGCCGGTGCCCTGTAGCACGATGCCGACCCGGGCCCGCCACTGCCGGGTCGCCCGGCGCGGGTCGACGCCGAGCACGTCCACCTCACCGGCCGTGCGCGGCCGGTACCCCTCGAGGACCTCTACCACCGTGGTCTTGCCGGCGCCGTTGGGGCCGAGCAGGGCGAAGCACTCGCCCCGCCGTACGTCCAGATCGAGATCGGTGACCGCGACGTGCGACCCGTAGGTCTTGCGCAGCCCGCGCACCCGGATCGCGTGGTCGTCGATCATGTGCACCAGCCTGCCTTATCGCCGTGGTGCGGCTGCACGGCCCCCCCGCTGCACGGCCCCCCGCGATGGTTGCCCGCAGCGGTGCTGGGTAGGCCCGTGACATGCAGCCGAGGGTGTGGGACGAGGCAGCGCAGGCGCTGGACGACATCGACTTCCCGGTCGGGAAGGACGACATCGTGACGCACGCCTCGAACCGGACCGATCGCCCCGAGGTGGTACGCCTGCTGCGGGCGATCCCGCAGGGGATCTATGACAACCTCGGACAGGTGCGGCAGGCGGTCCGGATCGACCCGGCGTGGGACGAAGGGCAGACGCCCGGCCGGAAGGCGGAGCAGGTCCGCTCCCCGCACA
>JAFMQQ010000965.1 GCA_017354595.1 Micromonosporaceae bacterium | reverse complement strand
TGGAGTGGGTGAAGTGCCGGCGTGGCCCGCGTACCTCCCACAGCCCGTTGTCCGGCTGGCGCCAGCCACTCTCCAGCCAGTCGAGCAGCGCCACCTGCAGGTCCCAGGCGTCGTCGCGTTTGCTCATCCCGGACCGCCGGGCCAGGTGCAGGCCGTCCAGCACCTCACCCCACACGTCGAGCTGGAGCTGCTCGGCCGCGGCGTTGCCGACGCGTACCGGCGTCGATCCCGCGTACCCGGACAGCCACGGGATCTCCAGCTCCGGCAGCCGGCGTACCCCGTCGATGCCGTACATGATCTGCAGCTGGCTCGGGTCGCCGGCGACCGCGCGCAGCAACCAGTCCCGCCAGTCCCGCGCCTCGTCCACGTACCCGGCGGCGAGCAGTGCCTGCAGGGCGTAGGTCGAGTCGCGCAGCCAGCAGTACCGGTAGTCCCAGTTGCGCGGACCGCCGAGCTGCTCGGGGAGTGAGGTGGTGGCCGCGGCCACGATGCCGCCGCTGGGTTCGAAGGTCAGCGCCTTGAGGGTGATCAGCGAGCGCTGGATCGGCTCCCGCCAGCGCCCCTTCACCCGGGACTGGGCGGACCAGTTCTCCCACTGGGCCACGGTCTCCACGAGCGCGTCCTCGGCCTCGGTACGGGCCGGGGCGCGTTTGTAGCTCTGTGCCCAGGTGAGCACGAACGGTACCCGGTCGCCCTCCCGTACCGTGAACTCGGCGACCGTGGTCTTGTTCTCGCCAGCCAGCGGGACGGGGGTGCGCAGCCAGGCCGCATCCGGCCCGGCGATCGCCTCGATACCCCCGTCGACCTTCTTCACCCACGGCACGATCCGGCCGTAGTCGAAGCGCAGCACCATTTCGCTGCGCATCGGTACCGCACCGGAGATTCCCACCACGATCCGCACCAGGTCGATGCCGGCGGTACGGGGTGGCATGAAGTCGATCACCCGTACCTGGCCCTCCGGGGTGTGCCAGTCGGTCTCCAGCACCAGGGTGTCGTCGCGGTACCGCCGCCGGGCCGCCCTACCGCCGGCCGCCGGAGCGAGCAGCCAGCGGCCGGCCGCTGGGGAGTCGAGCAGCGCGGCGAAGCACGCCGGCGAGTCGAAGTTGGGCAGGCAGAGCCAGTCGATCGAGCCGGCACGGCTGACCAGCGCGGCGGTGTGCCGGTCGCCGATCATCGCGTAGTCCTCGATCGGCGCCGGCTGGTGCGCCGGCTGGTGCGCGGGCTGGTGCGCCGGCTGGTGTGCGGGCTGGTGCGCCCGGCTCGGCCCCGGCTTTGTGGCCGCCTTTGTTGAGCTGGCGTTGCCCCGGCTGGTCCGGCCGGTACTCATGCCTTCAACACCACCTTGACATCGTGCGGCCCGCGGGCGAACGCCTCCTGGTATCTGTCCATGGGTACCCGCCGGGTGATCAGCCGGCCGAGCCAGTCCTGGTCGGCCGCGGCCAGTGCCGCGCCCGCGGCGTCGTAATGGCGCCGGTTGGCGTTGACCGTCCCGAAGATCACATCGTTGCGCAGCACGGCATTCCGGTTCAGTCCGCCGATGTCGATGGGTATCGCCGCGCCGGTGCTGGAGACTCCGGTCAGGCAGACCACACTGTCCACAGCGCTGTGGGTGATCACATCCACGACCACCGTGGATACGCCGGTGCACTCGATCACGACGTCCGGCGCGAGGCCGCTGTCCGGCAGCGACTCATGGTGGTACGTGGCGCCGAGCGCGGCGACCAGCTCCGGCTTGGGGCCGCTGGTGACCACGTCGA
>JAFMQQ010000964.1 GCA_017354595.1 Micromonosporaceae bacterium | reverse complement strand
CGCTCAGCTCCACCTTTCCCTCCACAGTGGAGGCCGAGTACCGGCTGATGTCGACGCGCGGCTGTGCCGGGCGCAGGTACGTGCTGGCGAAGATCTCCCACATCTGCTCCGGGGTGACCTCGCCGCCCTCGCTGTCGGTGTAGCGCTGGACCACGCCGGAGAACTCGATCTGCAGCCGGCGCGGCAGCTCGAGGTGGTGCTCGGTCCGCATGATGTACGCCACGCCGCCCTTGCCGGACTGGGAGTTGACCCGGATCACCGCCTCGTACGTGCGCCCCACGTCCTTCGGGTCGATCGGCAGGTACGGCACGCCCCAGGTGAAGTCGTCCACGTCGATCCCGGCCGCGGCGGCGTCCCGGTGCAGCCAGTCGAAGCCCTTGTTGATGGCGTCCTGGTGGGAACCGGAGAACGAGGTGTAAACCAGGTCGCCCGCATACGGGTGCCGCTCAGGTACCGGCAGCTGGTTGCAGTACTCCACCGTACGGCGGATCTCGTCGATGTTACGGAAGTCGATCTGTGGGTCGACGCCCTGGCTGAACAGGTTCATGCCGAGGTTGACCAGGTCCACGTTGCCGGTCCGCTCGCCGTTGCCGAACAGGCACCCCTCGACCCGGTCGGCGCCGGCCAGCATGCCCAGTTCGGCGGCGGCGACACCGGTACCCCGGTCGTTGTGCGGGTGCAGGCTGAGCACCACGCTGTCCCGGCGCGGCAGGTTACCCGACATCCACTCGATCGAGTCGGCGTAGACGTTGGGGGTGGCCATCTCCACGGTCGCCGGCAGGTTGACGATCAGCGGCCGGGCCGGCGTGGGGTCCACCACGTCGATGACCGCGGAGCAGATCTCCAACGCGTAGTCCAGCTCCGTCCCGGTGTACGACTCGGGGGAGTACTCGTAGTAGATGTCGGTGTCCGGCGTCCAGATCTCCGCGTACTTCTGGCACAGCCGGGCGGCGCTGGTCGCGATGTCGGTGATCCCGGCCTTGTCCAACCCGAAGACGACCCGGCGCTGCAGCACCGAGGTCGAGTTGTAGATGTGTACGATCGCCCGCCGGGCGCCGCGCAGCGACTCGAAGGTGCGCTCGATCAGGTGCTCCCGGCACTGGCTGAGTACCTGGATCGTGACGTCCTCGGGAATCAGATCCTGCTCGATGAGCTGCCGGATGAAGTCGAAGTCGGTCTGGCTCGCCGCCGGGAAGCCGACCTCGATCTCCTTGTAGCCCATCTGCACCAGCAGGTGGAACATCCGGCGCTTGCGTTCGGGGGACATCGGGTCGATCAATGCCTGGTTGCCGTCGCGCAGGTCGACCGCGCACCAGCGCGGCGCGGACTCGATCACCCGGGTCGGCCAGCGGCGGTCGGGCAGGTCGACGGTGAACTGCTGTTGGTACGGCTGGTACCGCTGATACGGCATCGCACTGGGCTGCTGCCGCGCGATGGGATCCTGGTGTGTCGTCATGTGGGCGCTCTCCAAGCCGGTCTGGGTGGGTTTGGTCTCCGGGCGGACCGGCTGCGATCCCGCGGCGCACCCGCGACACCGAACGCCGCGACGGGGTGCCGGCCTTAGAGGGCCCCGCCGCGGCGGCGAAGGAGCAGCGCCTGCCACATGATGCCGGCTACGTTACCACTCGCGCCCCGGCCGCTTCCCGGTCAGTCGCCGCGCAGCCCGGCAGCCGGCCCACCGGGCAGCGGTGTCACCGCGCGGACGGGCTCTTCGCGGGCGGGTCGGGCGGTCCACTGGCCGAGGGCTGCGGTGTCGGC
>JAFMQQ010000963.1 GCA_017354595.1 Micromonosporaceae bacterium | reverse complement strand
ATCGCCAGGGCCAGGGCGTCGGCGGCGTCGGCCGGGCGGGGCTGCGCGGGCAGCCGCAGCAGCCGGGTGACCATCGCCGTCACCTGCGCCTTGCCGGCCTTGCCGGAGCCGGTCACCGCCGCCTTGATCTCGCTGGGTGTGTAGGTCTGCACCGGTAGACCGGCCCGGGCGGCGGCGAGCACCGCCACCGCGCCCGCCTGCGCGGTGCCCATCACGGTGCGCACGTTGTGCTGGCTGAAGACCCGCTCCACCGCGACCCCGTCCGGCTGGTTGCTGGCGAGCAGGTCGGCCAGGCAGGTGTCCAGGTGCAGCAGCCGGGCGGCGAGATCGTCGGCCGGGTCGGAGCGGATCACCTCGTACCCGATGAGTCTGCACGGACGCCCTGGATCGCCCTCGACGACGCCGACCCCGCACCGGGTCAGCCCCGGGTCCACGCCCAGCACCCGCACGCCACCCTCCCCATACAGTTGTTCGACAGGCTATCGGCTAGGGCGTGGCGGTACGGCGGGACACGCCGAAGGTCCGGCCGGCGGGTGGGACGGTGTGTTGACCCATGCGCATCCCTGTGCAGAATCGACCCGTGGCCGCCTGGACCTTCTGGTTGATCGGATCCGTGGTTCTGGTCGGCGCCGGGTTCGGCTCCGCGTACCTGCCCCGGCTGCGCAGCCGGCAGTACGCCCGGCAGGCGGCGTGGTCCGCCGCGCAGGCCGCGATCGAGTCCGCGAGCGTCAGCCGCGACGCGGCGCCAGGCCCGCTGGTCGAGGCCGAGCAGCTGCTGGCCCGTGCGGAGTCGATCGCCGCCACCCGGGGTGGTACGGCCGCGGCCCGGACCGCTGCCGGGTACGCCGAACAGGCCGACCGGCTGTGGCGGGCGGCGACCGGTGGCTGAGCCGAGGACCGGGTGGTACCGGCGGGTGCTGGGCTGGCTGCGGTGGCCGCTGCTGCTCGCCGCGGTCGCCATCGTCATCGTGTTCCTGGTCGCCCAGCGGCAGAGCGTCACCACCACCTACGGCGGGTCGGGGGCCGACGCCACGGTGCCGGAGGGCTCGGCGGGCGAGCTGCGCGGGGCGACGCTGCCGCCGGTCGACCAGCTGCAGGCGATGGTCGCGGCGAACCGGATCGTACGGCTGCCCGGCTCGGTCGCCTCCTGGGACCAGGCGGCGGTGACCAGGGCGATCGGTACCTCGCAGGTGCGCATCCTGGTCGCCCCGCCCGGCCTGAAACAACAGCAGCAGGAGCAGCTCGAAGCCGATGTCGACAACGCCACGGTGGTGGTGGTCGGCACGGCTGTGATTGATGTGGAGAACGGCCTCGATGCCGTCAATACGGTCCTGACCGACTGGCGGGACCAGTACGGCCGGGACGACATCACCGGCCTGCTGGTGACGGCGATCGACGCCGTGCAGGCGAGCCGGGCGGGCCGGCCGATCGAGGCCAGCGAACACGGGCCGTACGCGACCTGGCGGGATCCGACCGCGACCGAGCTGGCCCCGGTCGCCACCGCGCTGCGCGCCACCGGGTTCTACGCCGCGCCCGGGGCGACCCTGCGACCGGTGCCACGCCAGGACACGGCGCGGGCGTTCGGTACTGACGCCGCGCTCTATGTCGCGCTACCCGCCCAGCCGCGGGACGCACCGGCACCGGACTACGGTCCGGCGCTGGGCCGGCTGTTTCCCGGTACCCCGATCGTCCTGATGTACGGCGACTGGATCGAGTACCACGGTCCACATGCGACAGACTTCGCCGAGCTGGCCGGCGC
>JAFMQQ010000962.1 GCA_017354595.1 Micromonosporaceae bacterium | reverse complement strand
CATCACCAGCGCCGCGATGACCCCGCCGATCAGCGGCGCCAGGATGAAGACCCAGACCTGGCGCAGCGGGTTCCCGCCGTGGAACACCGCCGGACCCAACGCCCGCGCCGGGTTCACCGAGGTGCCGTCGAGCGCCACACCGACCAGGTGGCAGGCGGCGATCGCCAGGCCGATCGCGACCGCGGCCACACTCGTCTGCTCCGTCCGGCTGGTCACCGCGAGCACGACCAGCACCAGCAGGAAGGTGAGCACGATCTCCAGCAGGAAGGTGCCGCCGAGGTTGATGTGCGGACCGTACTTGTTGGCCCCCAGCAGACCGGTCTCGTCGGTGACGTGGCCGTACCTGACCAGTATCCACAGCAGGAGTCCGGCGACGAGTCCGCCGGCGAACTGTGCGATCCAGTAGCCGATCGCGGCGACCACGGAGACGGTACCGGCGAGCAGGGCGCCCAGCGTCACGGCCGGATTGAGATGCGCGCCGGAGACCGGGGCGAACAGGTACGTCAAGGCGAGCAGGATGAAGCCGAAGCTCAGCGCGACCACCACGACGCCACCGGAGAACCGGGCGGCGACCGCGCTGCCCACCCCGAAGAAGACCAGCAGCAGGGTACCGAGGAACTCGGCGCGGTAGCGGCGGCCGCCGGTACCGGCGCGGGTGGAGACCGGCCCGGCACTGTCACTTGTGGACATTGGCCCGATGCCGCTCCATCGATGCCAACAGATCCTGGCTGGCCCGTTCCGCGGCGCGGCACACCTCCGCGCAGATGCGGCAGTGTTCCATCCGTTGGTGCCTGAGGCACTCGTCCGCGCAGGAGCCGGAGACCATCGCCGCCGCGGCCAGCTGGGCGCGGCTGATGTTCGCGTCGTAGCCGGTGTGCCGGGACAGTACCCGCGCGGTGGTATCGCAGATGTCCGCGCAGTCCAGGTTGGTACGCACGCACTTGGTCAGCTCCCCGACCATCTGCTCGCTCAGGCAGGCGTCGGCGCAGGCGGTACACGTCGCGGCGCAGGCCAGCAGCGCATCGATGGCACCGGCCAGCTGTACCCGGTCGATGTTGATCCGATCCGGATACGTGTCCAGCATCGGCATGCTCATTGTGGTCACCCGGGCCCGGTACCCGCTGCTGGCGCGGCCAACCAAAGGTTTCGGGCAACCCGGCACGGGTACCCGCGGGAGATCGACAACCGCTGGCTTCCGATGGCGGTCGGCCTGGCCGCTGCGTTCATAACCCTGCTGGACGTGAGCATCGTCAATGTCGCGATACCGTCCATCCAGAACGGGCTGCACCTGGGCACCGGGCAGCTGCAGTGGGTGCTCTCCGGGTACTCGCTCACCTTCGGCCTGCTGCTGGTGCCCGCCGGCCGGTACGGCGACGCGCGCAGCCGGCGGGCGGTCTTCATCGCCGGCCTGGCCGCGTTCACCATCACCAGCGCCGCGGCCGGCCTGGCCCGCAGCGCGACCTGGCTGGTCGTGGCCCGGCTGGTACAGGGAGCCGCGGCCGGCGTGGTCATCCCGCAGGTCTCCGGGCTGATCCAGCAGCTGTTCAAACCGGAGCAGCGGGGCCGCCCGTTCGGCCTGCTCGGCGCCACCATCGGGGTCTCCACCGCGGTCGGGCCGCTGCTGGGCGGGGCGCTCATCGAGGCTTTCGGTGCGCACGAGGGGTGGCGCTGGGTCTTCTACATCAATGTGCCGGTGGGTATCGTCGCGATGCTGCTCGGCCGGCGCTGGATCCCGGCCGGCGATCACCCCGGCCCGGCC
>JAFMQQ010000961.1 GCA_017354595.1 Micromonosporaceae bacterium | reverse complement strand
GCCTGGCCACGGCCGAGGCGATCGCGGTACCGGTGACGATGCTGCTGCTGGTGCTCGCCTTCGGCAGCCTGGTCGCGGCGGCGCTGCCGTTGGCCATCGGCGGTATCGCCATCCTCGGTACTTTCGCCGAGCTCTCCCTGCTCGCCTCCGCCACCGATGTCTCCATCTTCTCGATCAACCTCACCACCGCGCTCGGGCTGGGCCTCGCCATCGACTACGCCCTGTTCATGGTGAGCCGGTTCCGCGAGCAACTGTCCAAAGGCGACAGTGTCCCGGAGGCCGTCGCCGGTACCGTGGCCACCGCCGGTCGCTCGATCCTGTTCACCGCCGCCGCGGTGATGGCCGCACTCGCCGCGCTGCTGGTCTTCCCGCTCTACTTCCTGCGTTCCTTCGGGTACGCCGGCATCGGCGTGGTCGCGATCGCAGCGCTGGCCGCCGTGGTGGTGCTGCCCGCCCTGCTCGCCCTGCTCGGGCACCGGGTCAACGCCGGACGGGTACGGTTCATCCGCACCGCGCAGAGCACCGAGTCGCGGCTGTGGGGGCGGCTGGCCGGTGGCGTGATGCGCCGGCCGGTGCTGACCGCGCTGCCGGTCATCGCGATCCTGCTGCTGGGCGCGAGCCCACTGCTGGGTGTCTCGTTCGGTACCCCGGACCAGGGCGTGCTGCCGACCAGCGCGCACAGCCGGCAGGTGGCCGACGCGTTGACGCAACGCTTCCCCGGCAACGCATCGTCCCCTGTGGACATTGTCACCGACGGGCCGGTCGCTCCCGGTCCGCTCGCCGGGTACGCCCGCCAGCTCTCCCAGCTGCCCGGCGTGGCCCGGGTACAGACGAGCGTGGGTACCTTCGTCCACGGCCAGGCGGGGCCGGCCGGTCCGGGTGCGCAGGCGATGGGCCGCCCGGATGGCCAGCGGTTGACCGTGGTCAGCACGCTGCCGACCAAGTCGCCACAGGCACTCGACCTGGTCCGGGCGATCCGGGCGACCCGCGCTCCGGACGGCGTGGCCGCCCTGGTCACCGGCGAGGACGCGCGCATGATCGACGCCAGGCACACCATCGGTACCCGGCTGCCGCTGGCGATCGCTCTGGTCGCGCTGACCACGTTCCTGGTGCTGTTCCTGTTCACCGGCAGCGTGGTACAGCCGCTGCGCGCGCTGCTGTCCAACCTGCTCAGCCTCTGCGCGACACTGGGCGTGCTCACCTGGATATTCCAGGACGGCCACCTGGCCGGGCTGCTCGGATTCACCCCGCGGCCGATGGACATGTCCATGACGGTGCTGTTGTTCTGCATCGCCTTCGGCCTGTCGATGGACTACGAGGTCTTCGTACTGAGCCGGATCAAGGAGTTGCACGATGCCGGTGCGGCAGCAGGCCAGGCGGTACCGCAGGGCATGGCGCGCAGCGGCCGGCTCGTCTCGACGCTCGCCGGGTTGCTCGCGGTCACCTTCTTCGCCTTCGGTACCAGCTCGGTCAGCTTCCTCCAGCTGTTCGGTATCGGCAGCGGGCTGGCGATCCTGATCGACGCGACGCTGGTGCGCGGGGTGCTGGTACCGGCGGCGATGCGGCTGATCGGCCGGGCCAGCTGGTACTCTCCGGCCCCGCTGCGCTGGGTTCACGCCCGCGTGGCGCTCAGCGAAGGCTGACCCTCGACCGTCCACAGAGGACAGCTCCCGGGCGGCCCGATCTTGGTGGTTGGCACCCGCTGTAGAGGCTGTCGGGGAATCGGCGTGGCGGGCCCGGGCGGGCAAGGTCGTGATCGA
>JAFMQQ010000247.1 GCA_017354595.1 Micromonosporaceae bacterium | reverse complement strand
GGCGGGCTCGGGCGGTGCGCGGGTACCGGCGGCACACGGCACCCTTCCGGTACCGGCGCCGGCGGTGGTGGAACTGGCCCGGCAGGCCGGCCTGGTGCTCACCGGCCGGCTGCCGTACGAGGCATGTACCCCGACCGGCATCGCGCTGCTCGCCACACTCACCGACCGGCAGCAACCGATGCCGGCACTGGTACCCGGGGCGGTCGGGGTGGGCGCGGGTGGCCGGGATCCGGCCGAGGCGGCGAACGTGCTGCGCCTGCTGATCGGCGTGCCAGCGCAGTCACAGCAGGAGACCGCGGTACTGCTCGAGTGCAATGTGGACGATCTCGATCCCCGGCTGTGGCCGGCGGTGCTGGCGGCCCTGCTCGACGCCGGCGCCTCGGACGCCTGGTTGAGCCCGATCCTGATGAAGAAGGGTCGCCCGGCGCACACCCTGCACGTCCTCTGTCCAGATCGGACGGTCGAGGCGGTGCGAACCGCCATCTTCACCCAGACCACCACGATCGGCCTGCGTACCATCGCGGTGACCAAACACCCGCTGCGCCGTGCCATGTCCACTGTGGACCTCGACGGTCAGGCGGTGGGGGTGAAGCTGGCGATGCTCGACGGCCGGGTGGTCAACGCCTCGGTGGAGTACGAGGACGTGGTGCGCGCCGCGGCGGCGCTGGGCCGACCCGCCAAGGTGGTGCTCGCCCAGGCCACGGCGGCGGTACAGGCAGCCTGGCCGGCCGGGCGCGAAGCCTGACGCCGCCTCAGATCGAGGCGAGGAAGGTGAGCGACCCGACCACCGTCGAACCGTCGAACAGTGGCGTCGCGATCGCGTCGATGGTGACCGTACCCATCGCGTTCTGCACCCGCATCAGCCCGCGGGCCAGCCGCTCCGAGGAGTACGCCAGGACCGGCGGGATCTTCTCCAGTTCGCCGTCGCCCAGGTCGGCGCTGGCCGCGGTGAAGTCGACCAGGCGCAGTACCCCGGCGAAGACGCTCTTGCCCGCGACGCTCTCCGGGTCGCCCAGCCCGAGCAACTCGCAGGCGCTCGGGGAGGCGGCGACGACCTGCTGCAGCGCATCGAGCAGCAGGCATGGCTCGGTTGCATTGTGGGCGGCAATTGCCCACCGATCCAGCGAACTCATCGCCGCCGCCGGTCCACCGGCGCGCGGTGCTACGAACGGGTCGGTCACCGAAAGTTCCACGTGAGCCACAGCGCCTCCTAAACGCGGTGCTGCATCACGATAACCCTCGGTTCACCGCAACCACCACTGTGGCCGCATGAACGGCGTGTGTCAGGCTCCGGCGGCCTTCTTCCCGACCGCGGCCCGCCCGGTGTACCAGGTGTACGCGTCGACATCCTGCTGCGGTGTGGGCCGGATCCAGGTCACCGGGTGCTTCGCGATCGCGTACAGCTTGGCGACCGTGGCCTGGCCGATCCGCGCGCCGTACGAACCGAGCAGGTAGTCCAGTTCCCGGTGCGGAGTGACCAGGCAGCCCTTCGGCAGGCCATGTACGTCGATGACGCCGGAGCCGGCGAATGCCACCACCGGCGTGACCGGGATCGTCTGCCCGGCGGTACGGGACAGCGCCCGGCTCGCCTGCTCCGCGACCTGCATCGCCTCGGCGATGTACCCCGGCCGCCGGCCGTCCACCTGGACCACATCGCCGGCGATGCGTACCCGGCCCCGGCCGTGCTGCTTCACGCTCACCACGAAGACGCCACCCGGCCCGATCGCCAGGAAGGTGTTGGAGTTGAGCAGTCCGATCTCCTGGATGTCGAGCACCCGCCAGCCGCCGCCCAACCGGGCCAGCCGGGCCGTGGTCCGCTCCCGGGTGAACCCGGCCTGGCGCGCCTCGCGTTCGCTGCGCCGGCGGCGGGCCCAGGCCAACGGAGTGGGGTCGCTCGGCTCGACCTGCGCTGCCCGGGCCGGGCGGGTGGGCTCGACAAGCGTGGGCAGGGGCTGTGCGCTGAGGAATCCGGTCACTGGGGGCCTCCGGCGGGTCTCCGTACGGGGGTTGCCATCACGGTAGGTGTCGGATCCCCTACAGAGAAGGGTTCACATCAGGAATGAATATCCTCATTCACGCTTGTGAGCCCGTCCGGCCCGGCCCCGATGCCGAACGGGCCAGTGCCCCGGGCCGGTCAGCGGATGGTGATCTGCCGGCCGAGCAGGCCCTGCCGGGCGCGACGCTGCGCGGCCGCCAGCGGCTGCGGGTCGACCAACGCCTCGGCGAACCGCTTGGCGAACTCGGCGACCGGCGCCTCCCACTGCGCCGCCTCCGGCTCGCGGGGCAGGTCCCACACCGGTACCAGCAGGCCGTGGGCGCGGAACATGCCGGCGAACCGGGTGCCCTCGCCGAACCCGAGGCCGCCCGCGGCGGCCAGTCGGGCCAGCGCGTCCAGCGCAGTGTCCTCCTCCTCGGTCAGCACCCAGCGCACATGTGCCTTCTCCGGCACCCGGCACCAGTACGCGGCCCGGGCGGCGGCCAACCGTACCGTCGGGTAGATCGAGGCGTTGGCCCGCTCCAGCGAGGCCTGTACCGCCGCATCCTCGCTCGCGCCCCCGTCGAGCCAGAACTGGAAACCGTCGCGCATGGTGATCTCCAGCGGGCCATCCACGAGCACGTCCTGCAGGCGCGGCCCCGGGCCCGGCAGCGCGGGTACCGCCACCTGCCCACCGGGCTCGGTACGCAGCGCGCAGAGCAGTGCCTCGGCCAGATCGCGGGAGACATCACCGGACTGGACGTGCCGTTGCATCCCGAGGAAGATCCGCCCGTCCGGCTTGGCCAGCGCCGGCCAGGCCATCGGCAGCACCGTGGCGAGGGTGACCTCGTGCTCGCCGTACTCCGCGACCAGGGCGGGGTCCAGGCGCAGCGGGGCGGTGGCGGCCGGTACCAGTTCGCGCAGCGCGACCCACTCGGGCTCGTCGGCCAGACCCTGGAACGGGCGCGGTACGAAGATGTCCCGTAGCCGCTGCCGGGGCTCCTGGCCGGCGTGCGCGCTCCGGCGGCGCTTGCTCACCCGGCTCCCGTCCCGTCGACGGCGTAACCGTCGGGTACCGGTCCGGACGCGCTCTGGCTCGGCGCGTGCCAGCCGTTGGGACGGGCGGATGGAAAGCTCAGCTGCGCCCAGACGCACTGCTCGTCGGCGTCCTGCTCCACGCCCCACCGGTCGGCGAGGGCCGCGACGATGGTGAGGCCACGCCCGTTCACCGCATCCGGTCCGGCGGTACACAGCCGGGGGCGCCCGGGAGCACCACCGCCGTCGGTCACCCGGAGTTCGAGGTACTGCCGGCCGGCCTCGGCCCGCACCCGCAACCGGATCAGAACCGTATTGCCGGGCAGCGGCCGGGCGTGCCGGACGGAGTTGCCGACCAGCTCACCGACGACCACCGCGGCGTCGGCGACCAGCTCCGGATTGACGGCACCGGCCAGTTCGGTGGCCAGCCGGTGGCGGGCCACCCGCGCACCACGCGCCTGGTGCGGTACCACCACCGACCAGGCGCGTTCGGCGACCACGAGGGCGTCACCCATGAGACTGCTGCGCGACTGTCACGTGGTTCATCGGCGTCCGTCAAGCCTCCCCTGGGCCCACGTCGGCACGTGGAAGACGTACTTCTGCGACGGTACCTCCCCGCTCACGCGGTCGTAAGTAGACCCACCCGTTTTGTCGCTCCACGATTCGCCGGACAAGGTACAGGCCGAGCCCTACGCCGGGGTTCCCCGGCCGGTCCCGGCCACCATCCTGTGACGACCGCTCACCCTGCCAGAACCGCTCACCCTGCCAGAAGCGTTCACCCTGCCAGAACCGCTCAAAGGCCCGCTCCACGTGTTCCGGTGCGATACCGACGCCACGGTCGGCGACCTGGAAGCCGACCGATGCCGGCTCGGCGACCGCGGTCACCTCCACCGGCGAGTCACCCGGTGAGTACTTGACCGCATTGGTCACCAGCTCGGAGAGGACCGTGGCCACCGTGGCCCGCTCCCCGACCGCCTTGGGCAACCCGTCCGGCAGGCTGACCCGTACCCGCCGCCGCAGCTCCACCGGCAGTTCGTCCACATTGGACCGCAGGGTCTCGGCCAGCTCGAACGGCATCGGACCGACGCCGACCATCACCGAACCGTCGCCCCCCACGGCGGCGAGCAGGCGCTTGACCAGCCGGGCCAGCTCCGCGGCGCGCTGCTTCAGCCGCTGCGCCGCCTCCCGCCGCTCCTTTTCGTCGATCAGGTCCCAGTTGTCGGCGAGCGTGTCCGCGTACCCCTTGATGACGGTGACCGGCGTGCGCAGCTCGTGGCCGGTCGCCGTGATGAACAGGTCGCGGGTCTGCTCCTGGCGCTGCACGGCGAGCGCATCCGGCGAGTCGGGGACCACCGGTGGCTGGTGCAGCGGCAGGCCCCGGCCATGGGAGTACAGGTGGGCGGCGAGGCCGGCCAGGGCCCGCAGCCCCCCGCGCTGTTCCGGTGTGCTCGGGCCGGGTCCGGCGAAGTAGGCGAACAGGGTGCCCAGCATCCGGCCGTTCAGGGTCACTTCGGTGAAGATCAGTGAACCGATCCCGCGCGGGGACAGAATGCCGGCGATGTCGGCCGGCAGCTGGTCGGCGGCGAGCTCCATCACCCGATCCGGAGCCGTCTTCAGCACGCTGCGGTCGCCGCGGTCCACGAAGTGACGCCCGATCGACCAGGTGCTGCGGCCGCTGGCCGCGACGACCCGGCTGCCGTCCGGGACCTGTTCCAGGAAGGAGACGGCCACCGCGCCAAGCTCCCGCTCGGTCAACTCAACCAGGCGTTGGAGCGTGAACAGCCCCGGCGCCCCGTCGTTGATCGCCTCCATCAGCATGGCGAACTCGCCATAGATGGATGCACCCGCGGACATGCTGCGAGTCTGCCAGTGTCGTGCGCCGACCGGCAGTCCCGCCGCTAGTGATATCCGTCGAGCCGGCCCAGAACGTGGCCGGGGCGGTCGGTGATGATGCCGGCCACCCCGAGCCGGCGGACCAGGTCGATCTCCTCGTCGGTGTTGACCGTCCACACGTACACCCGGTGGCCGCGCCGGTGCAGCCGCTCCACCAGGGCGGGCCGGCTGCGTACCAGCCGTACCCCCGGACCGGCGATGTGTACCCCGGCCGGAAGCCGGCCGTCGCGCAACCACGGCGGGAGGATGTCGAGCAGCAGCACGGCGGGTACCTCCGGGGCGAGCGAGCGCACCCGGCGCACCGCGGCACCGGAGAAGGACATCGCGCTGACCTCGCGCCCATCCGCCCGTGGCCGGTCCAGGCCGTACCGGCGCAGCATCGCGACCAGCCGCTGCTCGACCTGGGCGCCGTACCGGGTCGGGTGCTTCGTCTCGACCAGCAGCCGCAGCGGCCGGTCCGCGTCCCGCACCACCCGCAGCAGCCGGTCCAGGGTGAGGATCCGGTACCGGCTCCCGCCAGGTGCGGCCGGCTCGGC
>JAFMQQ010000960.1 GCA_017354595.1 Micromonosporaceae bacterium | reverse complement strand
CTGCCGTGCCACATCGGCAACCAGCGGCCCGTAGCCGCCCAGCTCACCCGGCTCATCCGCCAACTGCATCAACGTCTGCAGCGGCACGGTCACCTCAACGCGGGCGTCCACCGACTGGCCGGCATTGGTGCCGTCCAGCAGGTCCAGCATGGTGTCGGCGCGCAGCTGGTCCATTGTCCGGGCATCGCCTGCCTGCTTCGCGGCTCGGGCGAGCTGGTCGATGCGGTTGGCGGCGGCCCGCGTGCGCTCCGCGGGCAGGCCGGTGCCGAGCAATGTTGCTGTGCCGTCCGGATCCGGGTAGCACTGTAGACGCCGTTGCCGGAGCGCCTGCTCCTGCCGCTTCTGCGCCGCCACCGGATCGACCGAGATGACCAGCCGTCGCAGCTTGGCCCGCAACTGCCCGGTCGTGAGGCCGGGCGCGGCCGACAGCACCTTTTCCACCACGAGCCGCGCAGTCTCTTCCTCCAGTGGCCCGGTAAGCTCGGCGATCACCCGCGCCCTGGGCAGGTCGATCTGACCGGCCAGCAGAGCGGCGTGTGCGGCCGGCAGCCGACCCGTCAACTCCTGAGCGAACGCCACCTGGCTCTGCGCGGCGAACCGGGTCCAGTGCAAAGCAAAGGAGAGCTCGTCGGCGGCGAACTGCGGATCCGGCGCATCCGCAGCCACCGCCGCCAGATCGGCCAGCAACTCGGCCTGCAGGTGGGCCACCAGCCTCGCCCGGGCACAGGCAACCTCGACCCGCTGCGCCGGATCCAATCCGGAGCGGTCCACAGTAGACAACAGCGCGGCGAGCTCGGCCCCCGGAGCCAGCTGCTCCAGATCCGCCACCGGGCCCAGCGCTTCCGACATGTGTTCGAGTATAGTCGCCCAGACCCTGTCTGTCTGTCCTTCGTGGACAGTAAGTGTTACTGTCCTGCGCCGCACGACCGAGAGTGACCAGCCAGCTGGGTGTGCCGGCGGATCCAGGTAGGCAGGTAGCCGAAGCACCCCGGAGGTGGAAACCTGGTTGGCAGTGAGCGAGGCGCTCGCGGAGAGTGGAGGCCGGTCGGTCAAGCACACGGCGCATATGGGACCACGATCGGGAAGAAGAACATGCCGGAGGTAGTACTCGGGGCACGCATTGCGGCGGCAGTCGGCCGGCTACGTGATCGCGGTGCCCCCGTGGAGGAGTCAATCGAGGGACGAGCCGTTCGGTACGAGATTCGGCGAAGGCAGTACGGAGTAGACGTATTCGTTGACCCGGCGCGTTTCATTGGTCTGCGGCTCGACTTGCGGGCGGAGGATGGCTCTGCGGCGCTTCACTATGCGGTTGACACAGATCTCTACGACATCTCCCAGGCGCGGTACGCGAAGTTCGCCGCCGATGTTGAAACCGACATCGTCATCTTCCTTGATGGGCTTGCCTCCGGCGAGATCCTTACGAGGATGACGCAACCGAATCCAGCGACAATCGTCCCGACCGGCGAGGGACCGAGACTCCTAAAGCGAACCAGACTGGGCACCACCGCTGGACCGTACCGCTACAACAAGGACGCTGCCGTCAGGGATGGCTTCACCCCACTGGCGGTGTGAGTTGCCGTCAAGCTCCGACTTCGATCACGACACCCAACGGCTGCGCAGCGACCGGCAACTCCAACTCGCACCTGGGACCGCCACACAGGCAGTCGTACCTGCGGGTCAGTGGCCGGCGCCGACGCAGACGAAGCCGGCCGCCGCCGCCAGCGCCGGCCCGCCCTCGGTGGCCAGCGCGCGCTGCGTGCAGGCC
>JAFMQQ010000959.1 GCA_017354595.1 Micromonosporaceae bacterium | reverse complement strand
CCCGGACCCGGCACGCGGCGCTGGCTGCTGCGGGTCGGCGGTGCGCTGTGTTGCGCGCTGGGCTGCGGGTGCGCGCTGGCGGCGGGCGTCGGGTGCGGTGACGGCCGGTTCTGCGCGACCTGCGCCAGCGCCTGGCGCTTGGCTTCCGCGGAGGCGCCATTGTCCGATGTGGAGGGTGTCGGGTCGAAGCCGACCCAGCCCTGCCCGGTGAAGTACACCTCGGGCCAGGCCAGCACGTCACTCCCGCGTACCACCCAGCTGCCGTCCGGTGCGCGCTTGCCGGGCTGGAAACCGAGCACCACCCGGGTCGGCAGGCCGGCCGCGCGGGCCAGCACCGCGAAGGCGGTGGCGAACTGCTCGGAGCTGCCCACCTGCGCGCCGTAGTCGCCGGTCCCGCCGAACAGGAAGGTGTTGAGCCGGGCGTAGGACGATCCGGCCGGTGCGGTCGGGTCGGCGGTACGGCCCCGGCGTACCGCGTCCTCGATCAGCGCGGCCTGGTCGAACGGGGTACTGGCGCCGCGCGCCACCTGCTGCACGTACTGGCTGAAGATGTACGGCAGCCGCGGCACCTCGAGGTACTGCTCCAGCCGTGGCACCGCGGCCACCGCGAGGCCGGTCTGGTCCGGCGTGTCGAGCAGACCGTCCACTGTGTACCGCAGGCCCGTGCTCAACCGGTTGCCGTCCACAAGGGACCCGGAGTCCGGGTCCATCCGAGCCACGGGAAGCGAGACGCTTTCCGGGGTACCCGGCGCCGGCATGAAGATGCCGTCCAGGGCGCCGATGCTCACCGTGACACCCACCGGCTGCCGGTGCGCTGCGTGCGGCAACGGCTGCGGCCCGACCGCGCCGACCGCCCGGTACCCGGCGGTGTCCTCCCAGGTGGCCCCGTCAAACCCGGCGAGCGTGACCAGGTGCATCCGGGTCGCGTTCCCGGTGTACCGGTACATCTCGGCATCGGGGCGGCCGGCGATCGCGGTCATCCGGATCAGCGGGTTCGCCTCGCTGTACTGGTCGGCCGGCGGCGGTACCAGCCGGCGCGGCTCGAACCCGGCGGCACCGGCGGCCGAGACGGCGACCAGCGCGGCGATCGCGGCACCGGCAGCGATACCGGCGCCGGCACGCAGCAGCCGGGTCGAGTCGGTGGACCGGCCGGAGCCGCGCGGTGGGCGCGCGAGTACCGCCCAGCCGATCCCGGCGAGCACGACGATCGCGGCCGCCTCGGCGCCGTACCGGTCCACCTGGCCGGCCGACAGAAGCGCACCGGCGACGTAGAGCACCGCCGAGCCGACCAGCGGCGCGAACCGGCCACCCTTCGGCTTCGCGGCCCGTACCCCGACCCAGCAGCCGACCACCGCCGCCAGCAGTACGCCCGGGGCGAGCAGCTCCGGGGTGGGCGGCGCCGGCCGGGGCGCGGTGAGCAGCCGTGGCACCCCGTCCCGCACCCCGACCAGTAGCGCCAGCGGTGCCAGCAGCAGGATCAGTGGTACCGGCGCCGGGATGTGCAACCGGGGCGCGGCGCGCAACAGGGCGTACGGGCCGAGGGTGCCGAGCAGGATGGCGGCCAACCCGACCGGGCCGGACCAGCCGGTGGCGAGCACCACCGCGCCGACCGCGAGCTGTAGTGCGGTCAGGAGGCCGGCCATCACTGCACCACCGCCATCACCCCACCACCCCCGTGTCCCAGGCGCGCAGCAGGTCCTCGGCGCGCCGGCCGCGCAGTACCGTCACCGGCCCGAGCGCCGCGATCGCCGGGCCGCCAACGGAACCGC
>JAFMQQ010000958.1 GCA_017354595.1 Micromonosporaceae bacterium | reverse complement strand
CCGAAGACGAGCGCCTCCGGGGTCACCGCCGGCCAGGCCGAGTCGAGGAACCCGGCCACCGGCTTGGACCGGCCGGCCCGGCGCAGCCAGGCCTCGCTCGGCGAGTCGCCCCGCCGCGCCTCCATCTGGCGCTGCAGCAGGGCGAGCACCCGGGCCCGTACCCGCTCCCGGCCCACCGCGTGCGGCAGGTCTTCCCGGCGTACGTCGTCCACCACCCGCCGCAGCGCCTCGGCCGGGATACGCCACCGGTAGGAGCCGTCGGCTACCACCACCGGCTCGGTCGGCTTGTGCACGTACCCCCGGATGGCGTTGCGGAGTACGGCCGCCATCCGCACATCGTGCTTGAGTGCCATGGTGGCCGGCGGGTCTTCACCGCGGACCGCCACCCGGGTGATCAGTTCCTCCACAGTGGACTGTTCGACCTCGAACTCGCCGAGCGCCGGCAGGACCGCGGCGATGTAGTGCAGGAAGGCCCGGTTGGGTCCGAGGATCAGCACGCCCGGCCGGCGCAGCCGGTCCCGGTACTGGTAGAGCAGGTACGCGGCGCGGTGCAGCCCGACCGCGGTCTTGCCGGTGCCCGGCGCACCCTGGACGCAGATGGAGTCCTCGATCCCGGCGCGTACCAGCTCGTCCTGCTCGGGCTGGATGGTCGCCACGATGTCCCGCATCGGGCCGACCCGGGGGCGCTCGACCTCGGTGTTGAGGATCTGGCTCGCGGTACCCAGCTCCTCGCCCCGGAGCAGGTGCTCGTCCTCGAAGCTGGTGAGGGTAATGGCCGAGGCACTTCCCGCCGCCGAGGCCGCGCGGGGCCCGGCGGCGAAGCCGAACCGGCGGCGCACCTCGACGCCCTGCGGATCGCGGGCGGAGGCCTGGTAGAAGGCGCGGGATACCGGCGCCCGCCAGTCCAGCACCATCGGTTCGCCACGCTCGTCGGTGATGTGCCGCCGCCCGACGTGGTAATCGGAGTCGGTGAAGTGCAGGCGGCCGAAGAAGATCGGGGTATCCGGGCTGTCGGCCAGCTCGGCGATGCGCCGGGACAGCGCCCGGCCGAGGGACTCGGCACCGTACGAGTCGCCGGCGACCTGCTCGCCGGTGGCGTACAGGGCCTCGGCCCGCTCCCGCATCCGTCGCAGGGCGGCGCGGGAGGCGTCGAGATGGTCCCGTTCGGTGGTGAGCTCGGCATCAAGGTCGGTCGCGGGCATGACTCTGGTCCTGTCGCCTGGGTTGCGCCGGCGGGCTGGTGGAGCCGGCGGCGAGAATGTGCTCGCTCGCGTGTCCGGGCTCGGGTGGCCGGCGGCCCGGCGCGGGACGCCCGGTGCGGTGCGATCACCCCGGCCGTCAAGCGGTCGCCCACGCTACGCCCGGTCGCACTCCCGGAGCCAGCGAAATTCCGGGCCACCGGTGCCTAAAGGTCCATGTGGAGCCGCAAGGCGCGGTCCAGTTGACGTAGGAGTCCCGGTGGCAGGGTGCCGAGCTGCTGTATGAGTCGGGCCACGTCGATCGGGCGAACCTGTTCGGCCTGGGCCTTCGACTCCAGCTTCAGGCCGATCGCGGGATCTGGAGGCAGACGCACTTGAAAGGGGTACACCCGCGTGGTGTTGCTGGTGACCGGCACGACGGTGACGGCGCCCTGCCGCCGCGACACCGCAGCGCGGTTGGCGGCGTTGTTGCTCACCACTCGCCGAGGGCCGGCCGTACCGCGGCGAGGTAGTGCAGGGCGTCCGGGGCGAGTCCGGGGCGACCTTGGTGGCGTTCACCCCTCATAGGGGG
>JAFMQQ010000957.1 GCA_017354595.1 Micromonosporaceae bacterium | reverse complement strand
GTGCGGGCAGGAGACCTCGACCACCTCGGCGCCGAGCTTTACCAGCGCCTCCACCGCCTCGCGGAAGGCCGCCGTGACACCCGGCTCCACGCCCTCGGCGCCGAACTCCTTCACCAGCCCGACGCGTACCCCGGCCAGGTCGCCGCTGCCGCCCTGCCGGGCGGCGGCCACCACCGGCGGCGGCGGGGCCGGGATGGAGGTGGAGTCGTGCGGGTCGTGCCCGGCGATCGCCTCGTGCAGCAGCGCCGCGTCCTCCACGGTACGGGCGAACGGGCCCGGAGTGTCCAAAGAGGACGTGAAGGCGACCAGACCGTACCGGGAACTGCCACCGTAGGTCGGCTTGGCACCGATGGTGCCGGTGACCGCGCCTGGCTGCCGGATGGAGCCACCGGTGTCGGTACCGATCGCCAGCGGCGCCTCGTACGCGGCGACCGCGGCCGCGGAGCCCCCGCTGGAGCCACCCGGGATCCGGCTGAGGTCCCACGGGTTGTACGAGGGCCCGAAGGCCGAGTATTCGGTGGAGGAGCCCATCGCGAACTCGTCCATGTTCGTCTTGCCGAGCAGCACCATCCCGGCCGCGCGCAGCCGCTGCACCACCGTGGCGTCGTACGGCGGTACCCAGCCTTCGAGGATCTTCGATCCACAGGTGGTCGGTACGCCCTTGGTGGTGAGCACGTCCTTGACCGCTACCGGTACCCCGGCCAGCGGGCCGAGCGCCTCGCCCGCGGCCCGGCGCCGGTCCACCTCGGCCGCGGCGGCCAGCGCGCCGTCGGAGTCCACCTGCAGGAAGGCGTGGACCTTCGACTCCACCTCGGCGATGCGCTCCAGGTGTGCCCGGGCCACCTCGACCGCGGAGACCTCCTTGCGCTCCAGCGCGCCGGCCAGCTCGGTGGCGGACTTGCGGATCAGCTCGGTCACCCTAGGCCTCCTCGTCCAGGATCCGAGGTACCCGGAACCGGTGCTGATCGGCGTCGGGCGCGCCGGCGAGCACGTCGTCGCGGGGCAGGCAGGGCGCCACCACGTCATCGCGCAGCACGTTGTTCAACGGTACCGAGTGCGAGGTGGGCGGCACGTCCGCGGCGGCCACCTCGCCGACCCGGGCCACCGCCTCCAGGATCCCGCCCAGCTGGTCGGCGAACCGGTCCAGCTCCTGCTCGGTGACGGCCAGGCGAGCCAGGTGCGCCAGGTGGGCGACCTCCTCGCGGGAGATAGCAGCGGGCATCGGTTCAGACTCCTCACGCTCTGGTACCGGCTGCCCGCGAGTCTAGGTCGTGTCCGGGACCGGATTCATCCTGGTTCCCGGCCCGGCGGGCGGTACCGGGACAGCCAGGAGACCAGCCGGTCGGCGGGCATCGGCCGGGCGTAGTACCAGCCCTGGGCGGCGTGGCAGCCGGCCTGCTCGAGCAGGCGCCGGGTCGCCTCGTCCTCCACCCCCTCGGCGACCACCCGCAGCCCGAGCGCGCCGGCCAGCCCGACGATCGACCGTACGATCGCCTCGTCATCCGGATCGCTCGCCATACCCAGCACGAACGACCGGTCCACCTTCACCTCGGCGACCGGCAGCCGGCGCAGGTGCTGCATCGAGGAGTACCCGGTGCCGAAGTCGTCCAGGGAGAGCGCGACACCCAGCCGGTCCAGCCGGCGCAGGGTCAGCAGCACCTTCCGCGGGTCCGCCATCAGCGCACCCTCGGTGATCTCCAGCTGCACCTGGTCCGCGCTGACTCCATAGTGGACAAGCCGGTCGGCCAGCCGGTCCACGATCTCCCCGGTG
>JAFMQQ010000246.1 GCA_017354595.1 Micromonosporaceae bacterium | reverse complement strand
CCGGGAACCGCACCTGCAGCGACGGCACGCCGAACCGGGCGCCGCCGTCGACCGGCAGCTCCTCGATGTCGTACGCCCGCCCCTCGAAGCTGGACATGGTCAGCGGCCCGGCCAGCGGTACGGCGGCCGCCTGTGCCAGGGTCAGCGCCGGGCCCCAGTACGCGTGGCGCAGCAGGCCGTCGGCCCAACGCACCGCGTAACCGGTGTTGGGGGTGCAGAGCAGCCAGGTCGATGTGGCGGGATCAAACTGAACCGGAGGCACGCCGCATTCTAGGCAGGTCGGCCGCCGGCCAGATCGAGAAAGCCCATTGGCTCACGCTGCGTACGCCGCTATCTTGCTACTGGTAACCTCGCCGGGGCGAAAGGCGGCCGCGTGGGCGTTTTGCTGCGGGTCGGTGTGACCTTCGCGCTGGGCTGCGCCTCGGCGACCTTCTTCCTGTTCCTGCGCTGCCACGGCGTCGGCAGGCCGTTCGGCCGCAGTAGCCGTCCGTGGGCGCTGCTCGTGATCGTCATTACCAGCGCCGTCTCCACCGCGGCGGCGCTGCTGGTACCCGTGATCGTGGACCGGCTCGACGCGGTCTTCCTCGGCCTGGGCGTGATCGGGCCCAGTGGCCTGTGGCTCTCCGAGATCCGCAACCGGGACGGCGAAGCGCGCACCGGGACGCTGCACAATGTCGCGACGCTGTGGCTGACCCGGCTGCTGGCCCGGATGCACGAAGGCATGGCCGAGGACCGGGACCGGTGGTGCGAACGGCGGGTCGACGATGACTGGGGCGCCGAGGAGATCCTGCTCGCCGCCCGCTTCTATCAGGGGTACATGCGGGACCGGATGTCGGCGGTACAGCGCCGGCGGAGCCGGATCAACGCTTCGGTCAAGGCGATCGAGGCACGGCTGGCGGCGGTACTGCTGATCGAGAGGGGTGCCGCCCGGCCGGCCGTGGTAGCGGCGCTGGATGGCTCGCGTACCACCAAACAGCCGCGGTACGCCCGCAACCTCGACGATCTGCACCGGATGGCGGACATCCTGCACCACGACGCGCAGCGGGACCTGGTCCGCCTGCTGGGGTACGGGCACGACGCGGGCCTGGCCCGGATGCCGGTCTTCACGCCCCCGCCACGGGTCTACGCCCCGCGCCAACCGGCACCGCGCCAACCGGCCGGGGGTTCGCGTCAGTCCTCTGTGGACTCCCGGCCGAGCGCCGCGGCGCGCTCGTCCACCGGGCGCAACCCGAAGTCGACCTGAGCGCGGAGCGCGGCGAAGACGCCGGCGAGGGTACGCAGGGTCAGGTTCTCGTCGGCGGAGAGGATCTGGCTGACCCGGCCTGGCGAGACCTTCATCGCCTGGGCGAGTTCGCCCCGGGACACCTTGTGTTCCCGCATGTACCAGGTGATTTCGTCGACCACGAGCCGGACCAGATCGACCGGCTCATCGCTGGCGCCGCGCGCCGGGCCGGCCTGCTTTTCGCGGTTGCGCCGGATTGCCATGCGATCTTCTCCTGCCAGGGCTCGCGACCGGTACCCGGACCATGTTAGCCGTAACTAAACCTTTAGGCAAGGCTAAACCGGTGGGAAGTGTCGTACCGGGGCCATAGTCTGCCCGGCGTGAAGCTGAGCAACTGGTGGGACCGCACCTCCGCCGATCTGCCGCGCCCGTTCTGGGCGCTGGTGGTCGGCACCTTCGTCAACCGGATCGGATACGTCGTCGAGCCGTTCCTCGCGCTCTACCTGACCGGGCCGCGCCGGCTCTCGCCGGTCACGGTCGGCGTGGTGATCGCCTGTTTCGGTGCGGGCTCGTTCGCCTCGCAGATCCTCGGCGGCTACCTGGCCGACCGGTACGGCCGGCGGTTCACGCTGGTGACCGGGATGGCCGGCACCGCGGCCTGCTTCATGCTGCTCGCTTCGGTGCGCCAACTCGCGCTGATCGCCGTCGCCGCCACGCTGACCGGCCTCATGATCGACCTGTACCGGCCGGCGCTGCAGGCGGCCGTCGCCGACCTGGTACCCGCCGCCGCCCGACCGCGGGCCTTCGCGCTGATCTACTGGGCGATCAACCTGGGCGTGGCGGTCTCCGGAGTCCTCGGCGGGCTGCTCGCCGACCGGTCCTACTGGCTGCTGTTCGCCGCCGACGCGGTGACCTGTCTCGCCTTCGCGGCCGTCATCGCCCGGGCGGTACCGGAGACCCGACCCGAGCCGGGTCCGGGCGAGCACGGCGGCTACCGCCGGGTGCTCTCCGACGGCATCGCGCTCGGGCTGTTCGCCTCGACGGTGCTCAGCTCGACTGTCTACATGCAACAGTTCGTCACGCTGCCGCTCGCGGTCCGGGCGAGCGGTCTGACCGCGACCGCGTTCGGCCTGATCTACGCGGTCAACCCGATCGTGGTCATCGCGGCACAGCCGCTGGTGCTCCGCCTGGCCGACCGGCTGCCGGTGGCGCCCACCATGGCCGTCGCCTCACTGGTGATGGGCCTGGGCTTCGCGTTGACCGGGTTCGCCCGATCGATCCCGGTCTTCGCCCTCACGGTACTGGTCTGGACCGTCGGCGAGATCGCCTTCAACGCGGTGGGGCCGGCGCTGGTCGCGGAGATCGCACCGGCGCAGCTGCGCGGCCGGTACAACGGTGTGATCGGCATGGCGTTCGGCGCCTCCGCGCTGCTCGGGCCGCTTCTCGGCACCCGGCTCTACGGGCTGGATCCCAACCTGCTCTGGCTGGCCTGCCTGGTGACCGGCGCGGCGTCGGCGGCCGTGGTGCTGGCGCTGCGCCCGGCGATCGCGCACCGGCGGCGCGCCATGGCGGAGGCGGCGGTACCGGCGGTGGTGGCCGCACCGGACGAGGCCGGGCAGGTGGAGCCTGGGGCCGCCGTCAGTCGTGCGTGATGGAGAAGTCGAGTCGGGGGACTCCACGGCGAAGGACGCCTGGCTGCGGCTGCCCCACCACCTCGGCGTAGCGGCGCAGTACGAGGGTGACCAGCGCCGGGTGGGCGCCGATCGGGGCGGCGACCGGCGCACCCAGCTCCACGGCCGCGGCGGCGACCTGGCGCGCAAAGTAGCCGTCGGCGAGCAGGTAGGTGGCGATGGTCGGGCGCCGCGGGCTGCCGCGCACCGCGGTCCGCAGGTCGACCACGCCTGACACTCCACTGTGGACGTACGCGGGGGTGACCGGCCGCCCGAGGCGGTGCTCCAGCAGCCCGGCCATCGCGGCGACCTGGCTCGCGGTCTGCGGCTCGCGCGATCCCGCCGCGGCGAGTACCACGCCGCCACGGCGCGCCCCGGTCGGCTGGTCGGGCCAGCCGGCCCCGGTAAGGCGATCGGCAAGAGCGGTGGCGAGTAGCGGATCGGGCCCGAGCGGCGGAGCCACCCGGGCCCGGCAGCAGGCGCCGGCGACCACGGCCGGGATGTCGAGCCGGACGTGGTACCCGGTGGAGAGCAGCAGCGGTACCACAACCACCTCCCCCTGGCAGCCGGCGAGTACGTCGGGCAGGCGCGGCCGGGCCACATCCAGGTACGCCAGCCGTACCGTCAGCTCCGGGCGGGCCTGGCCGACCCGGCGCGCGATCGCCTCGGCGGTGGCCAGGCCGCAGCGCCATGCGGTGCCGTGCGCGGCGAGTACCAGCACCGGACCCGACCCGGCCGGGCGCCGGCTGGCCGGGTTCACTGGTCCACCTCGATCCGGTACCCGCGCTTGTTGACCGTACCGACCAGCCAGGCCAGGTCGCCGAGTGCGGCGCGCAGCCGGCCGACCGAGGCGTCCACGGTGTGCTCGGCCACCGCGCCCGGCTGGTACCACGCCCGGCGCAACAGCTCCCGCCGGGACAGCACCCGCCCCGGCTCGGCGGCCAGCGCCCGCAGCACCGCGGCGGGTGCCGGTGGCAGCAGAATGGCGGTACCACTGGCGACCACCGCGTTGCCCTGCACCACGATCGGTACGCCACGGGCGTGGAAGGCCAGCCGGCCGCGCCGGCTGAGGTGTTCGACCACCAGCTGTACCAGCTTGCCGAGCCGGCCGCGGTCCGGCCAGACGGCCGGGATCGCGGCGTCCAGCAACGGCCGGGCACAGACCGGCCCGATGCACGCCGGCAGTACACCCCCGCCGAAAGCCTCGCGCATCTCGGCACCCCGGGCAGGCTCGACACCCCGGGCAGGCTCGACACCCCGGGCAGGCTCGGCGGTGCGCACCGAGTCCGCCGCGACCGCCAGGAAGTTCGCCGCGGCCGGGGCGCTGGTGAACGTCACCGCGTCCACCTCGCGGCGCAGTACCGCGTCGACCAGCCGGGCCACCGGCACGAGGTCGAGCGCGGGCAGCCACCGGTACACCGGGACCGGAATCACCTCGGCGCCGCGCTCGCGCAGTCCGGTGACGAACTCGGGCAGCGGTGCGCCGTGCTCCTGTACCACCACCCGCCGGCCGGCCAGCTCGCGCTCCAGCAGCCAGGCGAGCAGCCCGTCGTTCGCCTCCGAGTCCGGTGAGAACGCCTCCCGCAGTCCGCATGCGCGTACCGCCCCGGTCGCCTTGGGGCCGCGCGAGATCACCACCGCCCGGCTCAGCGCGTCGCGCAGCGGCTCGCCGAGACCGAACCCGTCCGCGGCGGCCATCCAACCCCGCCAGCCCACTCCGGTCGTGGCCACCGCGTAGTCAACCGGTGCGGTAAGGCAACGCCGGGTCGCGGCGTGCAGCTCCAGGTCGTCCTCGAGCGGCGCGATCCGGATCGTCGGCGCCTCGATCACCCGGGCGCCACGCCGCTGGAGCAATGTGGACAGCTCGTCCCGCCGCCGGTCCGCGGTCACCCCGACGGTGAACCCGACCAGCGGCTCGATGCTCGCGTCGCCGACGGCCACCCCGGGAGTGTCGGAGAAGGGTGTTACGCGCGGATTGCCAGACCGCGTCGCCCGCATTATCGGCTCCTCGCGCGCAACACAGCCCAGGGCGAGCGATTGGTACCAGCTGGGTAACCGGCCGGGTGCGGTGCGCGTAAACAACGCGGCCGACTCTGTGCGGCATGTCCGATCCGGTCGCCACCCGGTGCCCGTACTGCGCGTTGCAGTGCGGGATGGGGCTGGCGCCCGTGCGGGAGCCGGGCGGCGAACCGGTACGGGTGGTCGCCACCGACACCGGGGCGCTGTGCATCAAGGGGTGGACGGCGGCGCAACTGCTGCGCCCGCAGGCCCGGTTGACCACTCCACTGGTACGCGACCCGGGTGGTGAACTGCACCCGGCCGGCTGGGACGAGGCGCTGCGGCGCGTGGTGAGCGGAGTCCACCGGATCCAGGCCCGGCATGGCCGGGACGCGGTCGCCGTCTTCGGCGGTGGTGGGCTGACCAACGAGAAGGCGTACGCGCTGGGCAAGTTCGCCCGCACGGTGCTGCGTACCGCGAACATTGACTACAATGGACGGTTCTGCATGTCGTCCGCGGCCGCCGCGAACCTGCGCGCCTTCGGGCTGGACCGCGGCCTGCCGTTCCCGCTCGACGACGTGGCCG
>JAFMQQ010000956.1 GCA_017354595.1 Micromonosporaceae bacterium | reverse complement strand
CGCCAACACCAAGGCGGACAAGCTCGGCAAGGACACCAACTTCAGCGGGGTCACCGTCCACGACAACGTGCTCTACTACGCCAAGGGCAGCGGCAGCAACGGAATCGACACCGTCTACTTTGTCGACACCACCGGTACGGCCTGCCCGCAGGGAGTTGGGCTGCCGGTCCCCGGCGCGCAGCTGCCGGGCCGGCCGGACGCGTACAACCCGGTGACCGGTGAGCCGGCCGGCAACATGTGCGTCCTCGCCGGGTTCCCGACCGCGCTGGCGAGGAGCGTCAAGACTCCGGAGACGGGAGCACCGAGCAACAGCACCGCCTTCGGCGGGATGTGGTTCGCCGACTCGACCACGCTCTACGTCGCCGACGCCGGCAACGGTACCGACACCTACGACAACGGGATCTACACCGCCGCGGCCGCCCAGAACCTGGCCGGTATCCAGAAGTGGTCACTGGTCAACGGAGCCTGGACGTACCGGTACACCCTCAATGCCGGGCTCAACCTCGGCGTTCCGTACACTGTGGACGGTCTGCCCGCGGGGATCAACAGCATCACCGGTGTGCCGTGGACCCCCGCCGTCGACGGCGTACGCAACCTCACCGGGCGGACCAACGCCGACGGTACGGTGAGCCTCTACGCGGTCACCACGGCGATCGGTGGCGTCAGCGACTATGGCGCCGACCCGAACAAGCTGGTCAGCATCACCGATGCGCCGGCCGCGACCTCGCCGGCGCCGGGCGAGCAGTTCAGTACGCTGCGCACCGCGGCGGCCGGCGACGTGTTCCGGGGTGTTGCCTTCGCCCCCGGCTCCAGGGATGCCACAGTGGACAGTCCCCGCTAGCCGGTCACTGTGATCGTCGTGCTGGCGGTGACGCCGCCGGCGAGCACGCTGATCGTGACCGTACCGGGCTTGACCGCGGTCACCAGGCCGGTCGACGGGTCGACCGACGCGATCTGCTTGTCGCTGCTGGCCCAGAGGTGGGAGGCCGGATCGGCGATCGGTACCTGGAGCGGGGCCAGGTCGTTGCCGGTCGGCGTGGTACCGGTCGCCGCCAGCTGTTCGGTCGCCCCGGGCGCCAGGCTCGCCTGTGGTGCCGTGACGGCGATGCTGTCCAGTACCGGCTGGATCGCGAACTGAACATCGCCGCCCGGTAGCACGTGGAACAGCGCGTAGTTGTAGAACCCGCCCCGGTCCACCGGCGCATAGGCCGGTACGCCGGCGTCGGCGATGGTGAAGTTCGGCAGGCCGTTCGGGTCGGCCTGGCCGAGCGGGTTGAGCAGTTGCTCGGCGGCGCCACGCGCGTGCCCGGCCAGCAGTACCACGTGCACCTGTGGATGCGTCGCCTGGTACAGCGCGGCGAGCTGCTCGTACTGCTGGGCCTCGTACGAGTCGGCGAAGTGGCTGTTGTTCACCGGGTGCGGGTCGTACGGGGGCATGTGCGTCACCAGGAAGACCACTTTGGACCTGCTCGCGCTCAGCTGCGACACCAGCCAGGCGTACTGCTCCTCATCCGGTACCTGGAACTGGTCGGAGCCGAGCAGCCCGCCGTTGGCGCTGTCGGTCACGATGAACTCGGCGTCGCCATCGGTGTAGCTGTAATGCGTCGGGCCGAACAGCGCGGTCCAGTTCTGGTCCTCCGGGTTGCCGCCCTGGCTTATCTCGTGGTTGCCGGGCGCGTCATGGAACGGCAGGCCGAAGGATTGCAGCGTCTGGAAACCGTACTGCAGGTCGGCCGCGGACCCGGTGTCGGTCAGGTCGCCGTTGACCTGGAGCA
>JAFMQQ010000955.1 GCA_017354595.1 Micromonosporaceae bacterium | reverse complement strand
GCCGCCGCGGCGTTCCTGGTGGAGCGCCCCGCCTGCAAAGCGGGTGTCATTCCGGTTCGAATCCGGGCGGCGGTTCGACTGCCATCCACTGTGGACGACATGCCACGGAGCCGCTCGAATGTGCCCAGATCGCCTCGCCCGCGTACCCGCACAGGATTGGGTACTTCTGCCGCTGATCCCGGCCGGCAAGGCCACCTAGACTGTTGCGATGCCGCCGAAGTCAGTGCGCCGCCGCCCGGAGATCCGGCAGGGCCGGCGCCGTGGACTGCTTCCGAACCGGTAGGGAGATCCACTGGTGGGCACCGATGCGACGGCGCGGGATCCGGCGGACCGGCTGGCCTCGTTCCGCGACCAGGCGGACAGCTTCGCGCAACGGCTGGATGCGGTACAGTCGCGTGCCGCCGAGATCACCCGCACCGACGACTCCGGCTCGGTCGCCGTCACACTCGCCGCCGAGGGTTACCTGCGTGACGTGGCGGTGCGACCGGACTGGCGTACCCGCATCCAGGAGGAGACTCTCGCGGCCGCCGTGCGCGGGGCCGCCACAGCCGCCGCCCTGGCCCGGGTCGAGGCCTGGGCCGGCGCGTTCGCCGACCAGAGCGATGAGCCGGATCCTCGCCCGCGCCAGGCACCACCGGTGCATGCTTCGCTGGCCGGGCAGCTCGACGAGCTGGTCCCGACGCCGTTGAACGCCACGCAGGGCCAGGCCGCGCTGGCCGAACTGCTGGCGATGCTGGACGCCGTCGACCGGAGCATCGACGAGGTCTCGGCCCAGGTGCAGGCGCAGTTGGGCGTCGGTTACTCCGGCCGCAGCCAGGGCGGGCATGTGACGGCCACGGTGCTCGGCTCGGGAGACATCGCCGACCTACGATATGACCCCCGCTGGTTGGCCACGGCGCACGAGTTGAACATCGGCCGCGAGACCACAGACGCACTGCGGGCGGCGTACCGGCGCGCAGCGCAGCACCCGATGACCGAGGTCGTGGCGAACAGCCCGCTGGGCGAGATCGCACAACTGAGCCAGGATCCCCTGCGGCTGGCTCGGCGACTACACCTGCGTGACACCTGAGCGAGCAGAGGGCACCTACACCACCGACGGGATGGGGCGGGATGACCGGGTACGGCGACAACTCCAGGTTTCAGGTAGACCTCAAGGCACTGCGCGACGACGCGGACACCTGGCACCGGGTGGGCGCCGCCGCGGCCCAGGCGCAGCACAGCGTCGACGCGCTGACTCTCGGCGAGCACGAACTCTCCTGGGCCGGCGCGCGCACCGGACTGCTCGGGACATATGAGCAGCTGCGGTCGAAGGCGTCCCGGCTGCTGGGCCAGGCGCAATCCACGCATGAGGATCTCAGCCGCACCCTCAGCGCCGTGGCGAACGCGTACGAACGCAGCAGCACAGAGGCGGCGAGCCAGTTCGCCGGTGTCTGGGACCCGGCCGGTGTGGTGGCCACGCCGGCCAAGCAGGGAGGTAAATGAGATGGCCTTAACCGGCGTGGCGCCCGACGAGTCAGAGCTGCTCAACAAGATCAACGATCTGATCCAGCGACTCAAGGCGAAGATCGCCGAACTGGGCGACGTCATCAGCCGCAACATCGGCCGGTTGTCCAGCTACCTGCAGCAGAAGGTCCGCGAGGGCTGGAGCCGCTTCACCACGACCATGCAGTCGTTCTGGGACTTCCTGGCCGAGGTCCTGCGGAACATGGGTTCGCCGTGGCGGCTGTGGGCCACCGCCGACGCCTGGAGCAACCAGATCGGCGGGCCGGTCAGCGC
>JAFMQQ010000245.1 GCA_017354595.1 Micromonosporaceae bacterium | reverse complement strand
ATGAACTACGCCGGCTTCACGCGTCCACTGTGGAGCTGGCTGTGCTCGCCGGAGTCGGAGCTGACCTACCCCGGCATGCCGGTACCGTTCCGGCGCCGCGACGGGGCCGCTGTGGTCTCCACGATGCGCGAGTTCGCCGCGCGCGTCTCGTGGCGGTCCCGGCTGCACTCGTGGAACCTGCTCAGCTCGCATGACACACCCCGGATCCGTACCATCACCGGCGACCCGGCGCTGGTCGAGGTCGGCGCGGGGCTGCTGCTCACCATGCCGGGCACGCCGATGATCCTGGCCGGTGACGAGATCGGCATCCAGGGCACCAACGGCGAGGACGGCCGCCGCCCGATGCCCTGGCAGCGACAGTCCACATGGGACGCGCGGACGCTGGCGGCCTACCGCGAACTGGTCGCGCTGCGGCGGGCGAATCCGGCGCTTCGTACTGGTGGGTTGCGCTGGGCGCATGTGGCGGCCGACGCGCTGGCGTACTGGCGGGAGACGGCGGACGCGCGGCTGCTGGTGCTGGCCCGCCGGGCACCGGGGGCGCCGGTACCGCTGCCGGAACCGGTGCGCGCGACGAATCTCTACGGGGGTGCCGCCCTGTCCGGCGCGCTGCCCGGCGACGGGCCGACCTTCCAGGTCTGGGCGGTCGATTAGGCGACGCGGCCGTGGCGCTGGCGGGTAGGGTCGGCTTTGACCACTCATGCGCCCCGGAGCAGGGTCAGCTGCTATCGGTCCTCGCCCGCGGCTGGCGGGCGGACGGATTGGTGAAGCGGCCGCCTAACCGCGAAACCGAGAGCTACCCATAGAAGCCTAGGAATTGGCACGTTTGTACGACGTGGATCGGTGTGTCGGGGCTGCCGAGTCGGCGATCCGCGCCTAGCCTTGTCTGCATGACAGCCTCAGCTCGCGATGTCGCCGCCGCCATCAGGCGGCGGCTGCCTGGCGTCCCGACAAAGAAGCTGCACAAGCTGCTCTACTACTGCCAGGGGCACCATCTCGCACACTTCGGCGTCCCGCTGTTCGCGGAGTCGGTGGTGGCCTTCGACATGGGCCGGTTGTCGCGAGCCTGTGGCGCGAGGAGAAATATGGGTCGCTCGACCGCATCCCGGAGGAGCCGGCGCTGGACAACGGCGAACTCAACACCATCGGCTACGTGATCAGTCGCTACGGGCACATGACCGGGCGCGAGCTGGAGATCCTGAGCCACGGCGAGGAGCCGTGGCGGCAGGCAGACAAGGGCCGGCTGCGTGGTCAGAGCGCCCCGATCCCCATCGAGTCCATAAGGGACTACTTCGTGGCCAGCGAGCTGGCCGACCGGGAGGAGGATCCGGTCCCGCTCGACTCGGCGACGGTCCGCCAACTCCTGGCTGGTGCGCGCGAGCGGCGCACAGTCCCCGACCAACCCGACCGGCGGGAGGACATCCTCGCTCGCGTGGCCCGTGGATAGCGAGTGGGAGCTGGCGGGGTTCCCGCATCATCTCGTACGCATGGATTGAGCGAGATTCACCCAGCGATCGGGTATGTCAGTCAGTCGTTGGCTGGATCATGTCCCGCTATGAAAATCCCTACCGGGGGATGCGACGGGAGCCCGGCTTTCCCGACCTCTGGTTCGGCAGGATCCCTGGCACGGTCGTTGATGACACCGTTGTCTGCTGCTCCTACTTCATTGATGAGCGTCGGCGGATCATCGTGTGCGATATCATCGCCACCCTTAGCCTGCCGGTGTAATCACCTTCCGGGCGGGAGGCCAACCGCGCGCGACGCGCGGTCCGCCGGTGGAACCCGAGCCACCAATCGGATGAAGGTGGTCACCCGGCGGGTACGAACTCGGCGCTGAACTCGCGCAACGCGTCGTCGACCGCGGCCGCCGGTACCGGCTCGACGAACACCTCCAGATCCTCGGGCGCCCCGTCGAGCCCTTCGTCGCACGGATGCACCAGCCACAGGTCGCCCGGGCCGCCGTCGAAGACACCGAGCAGGCCCATCATCCGCACGCCGTCGGGCGCGTAGTCGTTGCGCATCATCATGGTGGAGCGCAGCCGCCCGGCCGGCCACTGCGGCAACAGGTCGACCAGTTCGGCGAGGCGACCCCTGCGCCGCCTCGCCTGCCCGGTCCGCGCCTGCCCGGTGCTGCTGCCGGGTCGCCCGGTCTCCCGCGAAGGCGCAACGATCTCAGCGAGCGCGTCGCCCAGCGTGGTACCCGGGCCGCAGAGTTCCAGCGCGTGTACCGGGTCGCCGATCCAGTGCCGCAGTACCCCAGCCGCGCCGCCCATCAGCTCGCAGCCGACCAGCGTGGCCACCTCGCCGGCCGGGACGACCTGCTCCACGGTGACCCGTACCCGGTGGTCGCCGGCCACCCGCAGCAGCTCTGCCAAGTCGCCGGTCGGCTCGAAGTCGCCGCCCGGATCCGGTACGAGCAGGCCGCGCGCCGCGAGTGAGGCGAGGAAAGCCTTGTCCAGCACCGGATGCAGCTCGCTGTCGACGGCGTCGTAGCTGCTGTCCGGTACGCCGGGGAAGGCCGCCGCACCGAGCGCACGGGCGAGGGCGGTCAGCTCGTCACCGGTCAGCCGGGTGACCCGGGGCCACGTCGGTCCGCTCATGGCAGCGAAATATGTATATCTGGCGTCGGTATCTTGTCCAGCACGTTCTTCTTGACGAAGCCGCCCGCCGTGCTCAGGCCCGATCCGACCTTGTTCACGCCGTCGACGGCGGTGTCCTTCACGTCGTTGCCGACGGTCGTCGCGCCCCTGACGATGGGATCCTTCACGTCCCTTCCAAGGATCTTCACGCCGTCGAGGGTGGTGTTCTTCACGTCGTTCCCGACGATCTTCGCGCCGTCGACGACGCGACCCGGGATGGCGCTGGCGCGGTCGCCCAGCCACCTGCCCGGCGTGGAACAAGCGGCCCCGGCACCGGCGCCGCCGATGAGGATGGCTCCGCCCTTCACAAACGGGTTCGGGATCGGCAGCGCGTTGGCGACCCGGGCACCCGCGGTCGCGCACGCCCACATGCTGGCCGTCTCGACTCCCGCCCCGCCGGCCGCCTGGGGTACCGACTCGCCACGGTTCAACCGCTGGCTGAAGGTGCTGGCGAGGGTGATCCCCAGGCCACCGTACTTACCCACCTTGCCGGCCCACTCCACCGGGCCACGCCACTTTGGACTGAGGTACGGGCCGGTTCCGTAGACCCGCCAGTGCGTACCGTCGGCCCACGGATAGCCGTACCGGTGCGAAAAGATGGTATCCGCGGCGCCGGCCACGAGGGTGAACCGACCGGCGATCCACGGTACCGGGCCGAACGGACCGTACCCGCCGGGAGGTATGACGTCGCCCTTCAAGCCAGTCAAGGTCTTCATCAGCAGTCCACCGAAAGCGGTGCCGAACAATCCACCACCATCGGCCAGGACCGCCTCTGCGGCGACCGTGCCGAACGTGTCCGCTGCGGTACGCAGCTGGCGGGCGGCGCTCTCCACCCGGTTCCGCAGCCCCGGCAGACCGGCCACAATGGACTGTGCCTCCGGGGGGAGGTCGCCGGTACTGACCACCAGGTCGTCGGCGGCCCCTTCCAGCCGGCGTGCCTGGGCGCGCAGCTGCTGGTCGGCGGTGGACAGCTCGTCGACCGCGATCACCATCAGGCCGGAAGCCATCTCAGCTCACCCCCCACCGGCCCGGGCCGCGGCCAACTGCGCCGTGGCCGCGGTCAGATCGATCCGCGCGTCATGCGCCTTCCGGTCGTACGCCACGGCGACGTGCTGCAGGTCGCCCACCATACCGTCCACTCTGGACCGGACCGAGTCGACGGTACCGCGGACCGCCTCGGCCGATGCCCGGGCCCGGTCCACCCGGGGCGCCCGCGAACTCATCCCGCCGACATCGATCGCACCGGGCGAGAGTCCACCCGTCGCGGCCGAGAGCTTGCTCGCCGCCGCGCGGCAGGCACGTGCGTACCGTTCGAACTTCTCCAGCTCCGATCGCAGATGGTCGACCCGCGCCACGAGTGCGTGCAGTTGCGCGGGTGTCGGTCCAGCGTCGATGGCGGGCACGCTCACCTCCTCGGCAGTCGACCACGACGATGCCACGCCCTGCCGGGCCGCGGTATGGGAAGCCTTTCCGATGGCTACCGCGCGATTGCCGCCTTGCCGGGGTGAGCGCGCAGCAGTACCCGGATCCCCGCCTTGAACTCCTCCGGGCCGGGTGAGCCGGTCAGCAGCTGCTGCAGACCGTACCCCGGGAAAAGGGCGAACAGCGTCGCACCGACCGCCTCCGGATCGGCCGTGGCGCTCAGCTCGCCGCTGCGCTGTGCCGTCCTGGCCAGTTCGACGAAGCGGGACCGCAGCCGCTGGTACACACCGCCGACGAACTCGGCCAGCCGCGGATCCCGCAGCGCCTCCGCCCACAGTTGCACCGCCATCCGGACCGGGCCGTCCGGGCCGAGGTAGTCCTGGAACGCGTCCACCGCCTGGGTGAGCACCTCGACCAGCGGCACCCCCGGCTGCGCCGACCCGGCCAGCAACGCGTCCATCTCACCCACCACCTGCTCGGCGATCGCCGCGATGAGCTCGTTCTTGCTGGGGAAGTAGCGGTACACCGCGCCGACCGACAGCCCCGCCTCGGCGATCACCTGCTGCATCGAGGTGGCGTGGAAACCGTTGTGGAGGAAGCAGGTGCGGGCGGCGTCGAGGATCTGCTGGCGGCGGGCGGCGAGGTGGGCGTCGGTAACCTTGGGCACCCGTACAACATAAAACGAACGCTCGCTCTTGACATCGTCGAACCCCGCCGCGAGGGTAGGAGAACGAACATTCGTTTTGAGGAGGAGAGCCATGAGGCGATTCGTGCCGGTCGCGGCCGTTCTCGGCGTGGTGCTGGCTCAAGTACTGCTGGTTCCGCTGTTCGCCGCGCCCGCCTCCCGGGTCGCGCCTCGGGATCTCCCCGTCGTGGTGGCCGGGCCCGACCCGGCGGCCGGCGTCCTCGCCACCCAACTCCAGGCGCAGCGCCCGGGCGCGTTCCAGATCACCAGGGTCGCCGATGTGGCCGCCGGCGACGCGAAGCTGCGCGCACACCAGGCATACGCCGTCTTCGTACCCGGTGCCTCCGGGCTTTCGCTGCGGGTGGCGTCGGCGGCCAGCCCGGCCGTGGCGACCCTGCTCACCCAGGCCGTCGGCGAGCTGTCCCCGACCGGCCGGGTCGAGGTGACCGACGTGGTACCCGATGCGCCCGGCGATCCGCGCGGCGGCGGCTTCGCCGCCGGGGTGCTGCCGCTGGCGTTGACCAGTGTGCTCGCCGGAGTGCTGCTGACCCTGCTGGTGCCGGGCCGGCGGGCCAGGATCGCGGCCTTGATCGGGTACGCGGTGCTGGTCGGCGTCGTCGAGCCACTGGTGCTGCGGGACTGGTTGGGGGTACTGGGCGGCGGCTACCCCTCGGTCGGTGCCGCCGTCGCGGTGGTCGCGCTCGCCAGCAGTGCCGGTGTCGCCGGGCTCGGTGCG
>JAFMQQ010000244.1 GCA_017354595.1 Micromonosporaceae bacterium | reverse complement strand
TCTCGCCAGTTCCCGGGAACTGGGCCCGTACCAGCTGCAGGCGGCGATCGCAGCGGTGCACGCCGAGGCGCCCCGGGTGGAGCAGACCGACTGGCCGCAGATCCTCGCGCTGTACCGGCTGCTGGAGTCGCTGCGCCCGGGACCGGCAAACCCGGTGGTGGTACTGAACCGGATCGTCGCATTGTCCATGGTGGAGGGTCCGCGGGCGGGGCTGGCAGCGCTGGAGGAACTGGCCGGCGACGACCGGATGACCCGCCACCACCGGCTGCACGCGGTACGCGCGCACCTGCTGGAGATGGCGGGTGAGCCGGCGCAGGCGCTGGAGAGCTACCGGGTGGCGGCCCGGTACGCGACCAATGTGCCGGAGAAGCGGTACCTGGAGCGCCGCGCGGCCGCGCTCGCGTCAGGACCGCGGGATCACTGAGCCCGGCAGCGGTCACTGCGCCGGCGGTACATAGAACGCGGTGGTCGCCGCGACCGACGCCCGCACGGCCTCCGGGTTCGCGCCCGAGGCCCGGTACGCCTCGCCCCAAGCCTGGCTGCACGCGGCCAGGTAGCCGCGCATCTCGTCGCTCATCAGGAATGCCATCTTGTCCTCAGTGGACACTTCGGCGCCGGGTGAGGCGAGGTGCAGGGCGAGACCGAGCAGAGCGCCGTCCCAGCCGACACCCACCGCGCCCGGGCCGAACTGGTCCCACATCTGCGGCGGTACCGTCGCCGTGTGCTCCAGCTCGAACAGGGTGCCACCGTCCACCGTGGACAGCCGTACCTCCACCTCGCTGAAGCTCTCCGGTGCCGGCTCGCCCATCACCCAACTGATCCGCAACAGGTGCGGCGGCTCGCAGGCGAGCACCTCGCCACCGGCGTTGCCTTCGAGCTGGTAGCGCCCGCCCAGCCGCAGGTCGCCTTCGATCGGCAGGAACCAGCGGCTGATCCGCTCGGCGGTGGTGATGGCGTCCCACACGTCGGCGATCCCGGCCGGGTACGTGCGCCGCAGCACGACCCTCCTGCCCTCACCCGCCGGCGTCCTGCCGGTACCGGTCTCCCGGGTCGTCGCGGCGAGCTCGTCCATCATGTCCTTCACGCTGACTCCTTCTTGTCTCGGTGCCGCTGATCTGGGTGCCGCCGGTCGGGGTGCCGCTGGTCGGGGTGGCGCTGCGCGCCTCGCGCCGCGCGCCGGCCACGGGCCAGTTCCGTCGCGAGCGCGTCCAGCCGCTGGTCCCAGAAACCGCGGAACCGCTCCAGCCACTTGTCCACTTCGGAGAGTGGGATCGGGTCCACCGCGTACAGCCGCCGCGTCCCCTCCGCGCGTACGGTGGCGAAGCCGTTGTCCCGCAACACCTTCAGGTGTTGCGATACGGCGGGTTGGGAGATGCCGAACTCGTCCCGGATGGTCGCGGTCACCGCGCCGGAACTGCGCTCACCATCGGCGAGCAGTTCCAGGATCCGCCGCCGTACCGGATCCCCCAACACGTCGAACGCGTGCACCCGGCGACTGTACCAGCGCCAGCTTATATAAGCAAAGACTGGCTGATAGGATCGGATCATGCCCCGGCCGGTCGTCCTCGATCTGTTCAATACCCTGCTCCACGGCGCGGACGACGAGCGTGACCGGGTGGTCGGGGAGATGGCGGTCATGCTGGGGGTACCGCCGGCCGCGCTGGTCGCCGCATACAACGACACCTGGCGTGACCGGCTGGTCCGGTGGAGCGTTGAGGAGACCGTCCGCATTCTGGCTGGACGCATCCTGGCCCGAAGCTCCGGCGCCGACCCGGATGAGCGGGCCGACCCGAGCGAGCAGCAGGTGGCGCGGGCCGCCGAGCACCGGCGGGCGCTCGCCCACCGGGTTCTCGGCGCCGTCCCGGCAACGACGCTCGACGTGCTCGACCTGCTGCGCGCCGGCGGGCACCGGCTGGCCCTGATCAGCAACGCCACCGCGGATACGGCCGAGGCGTGGCCGCACAACCCGCTCGCGCAGCGGTTCGACGTCGCGGTCTTCTCCTGCGAGATCGGGTTGGCCAAGCCCGACCCGGGGATCTACCGGGCCGCCGCGAAGCGGCTGGGGGCCGATCCAGCCGAATGCATCTTCGTCGGCGACGGCGCGGACCGCGAGCTGCACGGCGCCGCGGCGGCCGGCATGACCGCATACCGGACCATCGAGTTCCACGACAGCGACCCGAGCTGGTCCGGCCCCACGCTCGCCAGCATCGGCGAACTGCCCGCCCTGCTGCGCCAGGCGAGCGTGGGGCACTGACCACGCCTCAGCGGGCCGGCTGGATCTCGGCCAGGCGCGGCAGTACCGACTCGGAGACCTTGACGACGAAGCCGACCGGGTCCGGCTGCGGTGCGCGAACGTGGATGTGCTGCACGCCGAAGGCGGCGAGCTGTTCGGCGCGGCGGAGGAACCCGTCCGGGTCCCCGGCGGGGTCCAACGGTCCACCTTGGACGGTGATCCGGATGTCGTTGAAATCCCGGCCTTCCCGGTCGCAGTGCCGGCGCAGTACGTCGATCTTGTGCGCGATCTCCGCCACCTCGACGACGTGGATGTTGCACGCGTCGGCGTACTTCGCCACCAGGCGCAGCGTCTTGCGTTCGCCGCTACCCCCGACCATGATCGGCGGCCGGGGGCGGCCAATCGGCCGCGGCCGGTTGAGCGTCTCGGCGAGCTGGTAGTGCCGGCCCTGGTAGGGGCCGTCGTTGTCGCTCCACATCTGCAGGCAGATCTGCAGCGCCTCCTCAAGCCGCTCGAACCGCTCGGCCAGCGGCGGGAACGGTACCCCCAGCCCGAGGTGTTCGCGCTCGTACCAGGCCGCGCCCAGGGCGAGCATGGCGCGACCCTCGGAGAGCACATCGAGTGTCGTCACGGCCTTCGCGAGCAGGCCGGGGTGCCGGTAGGTGACGCCGGTGACCATGGTCGACAGCTCGATGCGCGAGGTGTGCGCCGCGGCGAAGCCGAGCGCGGTGTATGCCTCCAGCATCGGGTTCTCGGCCGGCCACACGGCTTCCATCTGGAAGTAGTGGTCCATGACGGTGAACAGGGCGAAGCCCGCCTCGTCGGCCGCCTTCGCGGTCTGCCCCAGTAGCGGCGCGATGGCCGCGTCTCCGCCCGGGTTGGTGAAGTTCAGGAAATGAATGCCGATATCCACGGCCCAATCCTTGCACAAACGCGGGCGATCGTCGCCCGACACGACCGTCCACTTCGGATACTCGCTTGGGCGGCCGGGATCGGATATGTTGTCCGGCGTGGCGACTTCCGGTACCGAGCGGGTGGTGGACATCTATACCGACGGCGCGTGCAGCGGCAACCCCGGCCCGGGCGGCTGGGGCGCGATCCTGCGGTACGGCAACCACGAGAAACAGCTCTACGGGGGAGAGCCGGGCGCGACCACCAACAACCGGATGGAGCTGACCGCCCCGATCCGGGCGCTGGAGAGCCTGACCCGCCCGACCGTGGTGCACATCCACACCGACAGCACCTATGTCCGCAACGGCATCACCGAGTGGCTGCCGCGGTGGAAGCGGAATGGTTGGCTGACAGCCGCCAAAGAGCCGGTGAAAAATGCCGACCTCTGGCGCCGTCTGGACGCCGCGGCCGGCCGGCACCGGGTGCGGTGGCACTGGGTCAAGGGCCACGCGGGGCATCCCGAGAACGAGCGCGCCGACCGGCTGGCGGTCAAGGGGCTGCGCGAGGCGGCAGACCGCCGGGCGTGAAGCGCGCCGGGCGTGAAGCGCCCCCGCGCCGGCCGGCCGCCGTACTCGTAGACTGTGCCGATGACCCGTGTGTCCGCATCGCTACGCGACCTGTTCGAGACCGGCCCGCTTGTGCATGTGACCACCATCGATCCAGACGGCACCCCGCACACCACCCTGTCCTGGGCTGGCGTGGACGGCGACGAGATCGTGATGGCCACCTTCTTCAACCTGGAGCAGCGCAAGCTGCGCAACGTCCGGCGCGACCCGCGCATCGTCCTGTCCGCCCACGCCAAGCAGTTCGAGGGTCATGGGCTGTGGCCGTACGCGGTCGTACAGGGCCGGGTCGACCGGATCACCGAGGGCGGAGCGCTGGCGGTGATGGACCGGCTGGCACAGTTCTACATCGGACCGGGGCAGCAGTACCCGATGCGGGACGCCCCGGCGGGGGTCGTGCTGCACGTCGCGGTCGACCGCGTGTACGGCCAGGGACCGTGGGCTCAGGCAGACTGACCGGCCGCGTTCCCCGGCGCACCGGCTGACCCGGCGCACCGGCTGGCCCGGCTACCGCGGGTCGAGGTCGATCCGGATGGTGAGCGGGGTGGTGGCCATCAGGCGACCGATGGCGGCATCCCACTGGTACGGCAAGGCATGCGACCGGGCGGCCGGGTCGTCATCGGGCAGCACGCTCGCCCGGCCCGGTCGCCACACGCCGGCCACCTTCACCCGTACCCGCGGGTCAGCCCGTACGTTGCGCACGTAGTCGGCCTGGTCGCCGTGGACCGCGACCACCCAGAAGGTATCGCCGTCCAACCCGTTGCCGACCGGGGTATGGCGGGGCAGGCCGGTGCGGCGGCCGGTGGTTTCGAGGAGGGCGAAGGCCTTCGGGGCCAGACCACGGCGCAGCAGCAACCGGGTCAGCCGGTTGTTCGCGCGCTCCAGGGTGGTGATGATCCGGTACTTGCGGGACCGCATCTGCACGCCATCGCCTCCTCCGGCAGACCCTACGCTCGCCGGAGGAGGCGATGCTGCTTCAGGCCATGGTCGAGGGCTGCGGTGTGGCCGGAGCCTGCGGGGTGGGTGGGAGCGACGCGGCAGGCATGACCGCCGCGGTGGGCGGAGCCGGCGGCGGAGCTTGCGGTGGCGGCGCAACATGCGGTGGCGGTGGAACCGCCAGGACGGCCGCCCACGAGTGGTCCGCCGCCGGCTGGTGCTTTGGCGGCTGGTGCTTTGGCGACGGGTGGTCGGGGGCCGGCTGGTGCTTGGTCGCGGAGTGGTGCTTGGTCGGGTGGTGGCCGCCGGTGATTCCGCCGCCGGTCAGCGCCTCCAGCACCGCGGCCTGCGGAATGGTGTCCCTCCACTGGACCCGGTTGAGGAACCACTCCAGCTTCTGCGCCCGGGTCGAGCCGTGCGCCTGGTCGGCCATCTCCGCCAGGTTGCGGATCCGGTCGACCAGCCCGACCTCGTCGTGCAGGTTCCCGATCACCTGCGGCAGACCGTACGCCCCGGTCAGCTCGCCGAAGAGCTGGGCCAGGTCGGTGCGCTTCGAAAGCACTGGTGCCAGCCGGTCGGCGACCGACCGGACCACCGTCACGCTCTGCTCAGCCCCGTCCCGCGACTCGCCGAGCAGGTTGGCGAAGCGCTTCAGCTCGACCAGGTCCAGCACGATCCGGCCCGCGCTCCGGCCGCCTCCGGCGCTCCGCCGCGACCCCGGACCAGGGTTGTGCCTCGCCCCGGCGTGGTGCTTTGCAGTGGCGTGGTGCTTTGCAGTGGCGTGGTGCTTTGCAGTGGGGTGG
>JAFMQQ010000954.1 GCA_017354595.1 Micromonosporaceae bacterium | reverse complement strand
GAGGAGGCCGGGTCGAGGCTCGTGATCGGCGTGCCGGCGACGGTGGACTCGGGGAACTTCACGGTCTTGGTGATCACCGTCTGGTAGACCTTGTCGCCGAAGGCCTCCACGACCCGCTGCAGCACCTGACGGCAGTGCGTGGTGCGCGAGTCGTACATGGTGGCCAGGATGCCCTCCAGCTCCAGGTCGAAGTTGAGCCGCTCGCGCACCTTGTCGATGGTGTCCAGCAGCAGCGCCACGCCGCGCAGGCTGAAGAACTCGCACTCCAGCGGGATCAGCACGCCGTGTGCGCAGGTGAGCGCGTTGATCGCGAGCAGGCCGAGGGAAGGCTGGCAGTCGATCAGGATGAAGTCGTATTCCTTCACCACCGGCCGCAGCAGCCGGGCCAGCGCCATCTCCCGGGCCACCTCGGTCACCAGTTGGATCTCGGCCGCGGAGAGGTCGATGTTCGCCGGGAGCAGGTGCAGGCCATCCACATCGGTCTTGATCCGGATGTCGTCGAGCGTGACATCGTCCTGCATCAGCAGGTTGTAGATGGAAAGCTCAAGGTTGTGCGGGTTGACCCCCAGTCCCACCGACAGCGCGCCCTGCGGGTCGAAGTCGACCAGCAGTACCCGGCGGCCGTACTCGGCCAGCGCGGCGCCGAGGTTGATCGTGGTGGTGGTCTTGCCGACCCCGCCCTTCTGGTTCGCCATCGCGATGATGCGTGCGGGTCCGTGCCGGTCCAGGGGCATCGGCTGCGGGATCGGACGCCGCTGGGTGAACGCGGTCGGGTCGGCCGGACCCAGCTCCGCGCCGAGGTTCATGCCGGTCTGCTCGGCGCGCATCTCCGAGGTCCAGGAGTCAGCTTGCTGTGCGATACCTGGCATCTTCCTCCTACGCCCCTCCCGACGGCGGCTCGGCGTGGAGCCGACCTTTGGGTTTTCTGGCGCCGCCGTTGCCCGACTGTACGCCACCGGTAGGTCCAAGTCGGGGTATCGCTTCCGGCGTGTTGCGGGCATACCTGCTCAACGCGCGCACCGGTCTACGGTCACGTAGGCACCTCGGGCAACCGTTCACCCGATCGGTCAATGGCGCGGCGTGCGGTCGCCGCTTGGCGTACCGGATTACCGTGAACCACGTGGATCTGGACGGGTCACCGGTGAGCGAGGGGTCGGTCGGTGTCGGGCCGGTCGGTGTCGGGCCGGTGGGTGTCGGGCCGGTGAGTGCGCGGGAGCTGGTCGCCGGAAACCTGCGCCGGTTGTGTGCCGAGGCGGGTACCCAGATCGCCGACCTGGTACCGACCGCCAGGGCGCACGGGCTGGACTGGACGCCCGGGTGGCTGTCCTCGGTGGAGAAGGGCACCCGGGCGCTCTCGGCCGAGCAGCTGCTCGCCCTGCCGGTGGTGCTCAGTGCCGCCCTACGGCAGCGGATAACCCTCGCCGACCTGCTCGCCGGCGAGGCACCGGTCTCGTTCGGCACCGACCCGTCCGCCTCGGTGCCCGCGGCGTACCTTCGCGATGTCGTCACCGGCGAGCCGGTACGCCGGCCGTTCACCCCGCTCCAGCCGACCGTACCGGCGCAGCTGGATGTGGCGGCCCGGGCGGCACAGCGGCTGCGCGAGATCAGCCGGGCCGGTCTCGGCGATGTGGACATCCGGGCGCTGGCCACGGCGGAGCGCGGCGCCGGTGCAGCGGAGGCGCGACTGGCTCGCCGGCTGGCGGTACCGACCATCGCCGTGGTCGCGGCCGCGGCGAGCCTGTGGGGGCGTTCGCTGACCGAGGAGCAGGCCGACCGGGTCG
>JAFMQQ010000953.1 GCA_017354595.1 Micromonosporaceae bacterium | reverse complement strand
GGCTGCCGCCGCGCCGGGCGGCCCGGGCCGGCGCGTACCGCGACACCCAGCACCTCCGCGAGCGCCTCCAGCGTCTCGGCGTCCTGCCGGTCCAGCACCGCGTCCACCCGTGGGCCGAGGCCGAGCGGATGGCCGCCGGCGACTCGTGGTCGCGGGTCGCGCAGCCCGCCCGCCAGCTGCAGCCGGCCGTCCCATTCCCAGGCCAGCGCCGTGTCTTCCAGCATCTGCAGCGCATCGACGAGTTCGCCCGGCTGGCGGTGCAGCAGCGCGGCCAGGCCGGCCCGGTCGGCCGGCCGGAAGGCCACCACCGCCTCGAGCAACTGCACCGCGGGCAGCGGTAGCGACCGCAGCGCAGTCTCCTGCCCCGGCTGGGCCTGCAGCCGGTGGGCCACCTCGGACAGGTCGTGCGGCGCGGGTGGGCCGAGCGTCTCCGGCCGGCGCGCCAGCAGGGTGGCCAACCGGTCGGCCGGCAGGCTCGCCAGCCAGCGACTCAGACTCGACGCCACGGAGCCCAACAATACGCACTCCCGGGTTCGTGCCATCGGAGCAGACGCGCCGCCATCCGCGCCGGGTTGGCGCATACCGTCGCTGATGCAGAGTGGGGGAGGTAGCAATGCGAACGGTCGGCGGCCGGTACCAGCTGGAGGCGGAGATCGCCCGCGGCGCCATCGGTACCGTCTGGCGCGCGCTGGACACCGAGCGCGGGATCGAGGTGGCGGTGAAGATCCTGCACCCCGAGTCCGTGGCCCAGACCGAGCTGGTGGACGCGTTCCTCGATGAGGCCCGGATCCTGGCCGGGCTCAACCACCCCAGCGTGGTCAAGGCGCACGACCTGGTGATCGATGACGGCGGGTACGCCCTGGTGCTCGATCTCGTCAATGGCGAGGACCTGCGCAGCCGGCTGCGCGCGGGTGGACCGCTGCCGCCGGCGGTCGCCGCCGACGTGGTCGCGCAGATCGCCGACGCGCTCGGCTACGTGCACAGCTGCGGCATCGTGCACGGGGACATCAAGCCCAGCAACATTCTGGTACCGGTGGATGGCAGCCCGGTCCGGCTGGCCGACTTCGGTATCGCGCGGCGGACACCGGATGATTCCGGGGAGCCGGCACGCGACCAGGCCGGCCAGCGGGCAACGCACGCCACGCCCGAGTACGTCTCGCCGGAGGTGGTCGATGGGGACAGCCCCCGCCCGCCCACCGACGTGTACGCGCTCGGGGTGGTCCTCTACGAGTTGCTCTGCGGTCGCAGCCCGTACCGCGGCGGCAGCGCGAGCGAGGTGCTGCGCCGCCACTCGGACTGCGTACCGGTGCCGCCGCCCGGGCTGCCCGAGGCGCTCTGGCCGGTGATCACCTCCTGCATGGCGGTCCAGCCGCGGGTCCGCCCGGGGGCGGCGCACGTTGCCAGCCAGCTGCGCGACCTGGAGCCGGTGCTGGATGGGCTGGCGGCGATGCCGGCGATCGGGGCGGAGGTGGTCACCTGGTGGATGCGCTCGGCTGAGGAGACCGCGCCGGTACCGGCGATGCGCCGACGGGTCACCTGGGTACCGGCACCGCGCCCGGCCCGCGGCGGGCACGAGTTGACCACCGACCGGCTCTTCATCGCGGTACCCGAAGCGGCCGCGGCCGATGCGCCGGAGGCGACCCTGGTCGCGGTTCCGGTATCGCCGGCCGCGCCGCCGGTCTCACCGCCGTTCGCACCGGACCCGGCGCTGTTCGGGCCACCGGTCTCGCCGGCGGCACCACCGGACCCACCCACCGGCCGGCCGGTGTGGGCGCCCTTCGAC
>JAFMQQ010000243.1 GCA_017354595.1 Micromonosporaceae bacterium | reverse complement strand
CCGGCCGCGCTGGGGCCGGCCGCGCTGGGTCCGGTGGACGCGGCGCTGCTGGACTCGGCCTCGGCCAGCCGGTGCAGCTGGCGCAGCGCCAGGTCCGGGTCGGCCGCCCGGGACAGCGCGTCCAGCACGGTGGGGGCGGCCGGGTCCGCCGGCTGCTGGCCGGTCGGGTCCCACAGCCCCAGCGCGGCGAGCTGGCCGCCGGCGCGTTCGGTGTCGGCGAAGCCGTACCGCGCCAGCCGGCCGGTGGAGATCGGGTGTCCGTCCACAGTGGTCGCCAACTAGTGGCCGAGCAGCGGCAGCTGGCGGGCCGCATCCACCCCGGTACCCAGCTCGCCGCGGGCGACCGCGGCGAAGCGCACCGCGAACGGCTGCCAGACCTCCTCCAGGTCGCCCATCACCGCATGGCAGGCGTCCACCACATCCTGCGGGTCGTACCCGAGCTGCTCCAGCACCGCGCGCTCGCTGCCCGCCCACTGGGCGATCATCGCGGTGTCGCATTCGATGTGGAACTGCACGCCCCAGGCGCGCGAACCGAGCCGGAACGCCTGGTGCGGGTACCGGGTCGAGGCGGCCAGCAGCACCGCGCCGGCCGGCAGCTCGGTGATCTCGTCGTGGTGCCACTGCAGCACATCCGGCGCCAGCGGTACCAGTGTCCACAGTGGATCGTTCGCGGCCGCGTCGCGCCGGCCGACCAGTCCCGGGCCGATCTCCGGTCCGGCAGCGGACCGGGCCACCGTACCGCCATGCGCGGTGGCCAGCAACTGGGCGCCGAGGCAGACGCCGAGGGTGGCGGTACCGCCCCGGACCGCCTTGCGCAGCAGGCGCTCCAGCGCCGGGAACCAGGGGGCGCCCGGCGCGCCGTCCGGCCCGGGGTACGCACTCTGCTCGCCGCCGAGCACCACCAGGGCGGGGTACCCGTCGAGCGTCTCGGGCAGTTGCTCATCCGCGTAGGGCCGCACCGTGGCCAGCGCCAGGCCGGCCTCGGCCAACCACTCCCCCAGCCGCCGCGCGTCGTCGGTCGGATCGTTCTGCACCACCAGTGCCGGCGTGCCGCTCATCCCCCGAGGCTATCGCCCCGACCCGGCACAACTTCATTGAAGTTGGGGTTATCCGCGCAGCGATGACCCCAACTTCAATGAAGTTGTGCTGCTTGGCGGGTACGCTGCCGGCGGTGGACACGGTACGCCCGCCCGCCCTGCGCCCCGGTGACAGCGTCATGCTCGTCTCCCCGGCCGGCCCGGCCGACCCCGCGCCGGTGGCCCGCGGCACGCAGCTGCTGGAGAGTTGGGGCCTGCGGGTGGTACCCGCACCGCACGTCTACTCCCGGCACGGGTACCTCGCCGGCACCGACGAGGTACGCCTCGCCGACCTGGACGCCGCCCTGCGCGACCCGGGCATCCGGGGGGTCATCTGCACCCGGGGCGGCTACGGCGCCCAGCGGATCGTGGACGGGCTGGCGACCGAAGGGCTGTTGGCCGACCCGAAGCTGGTGGTCGGCTTCTCCGACATCACCGCGCTGCACCTGGCGCTGTGGCGGCGCGCCCGGCTGGCGACGGTACACGGCCCGGGTGCCAGCTGGCGGGAGACCCGCACGCCCGCGGCCTCGGCCCGGTCGCTGCGCGACGCGCTGATGAGCAGCCGGCCGGTGGTGGTCGCCGCCGACCCGGCGGATCCGACCCACGCGGTACGGGTACCGGGCCGGGCGACCGGCCCGCTGCTCGGCGGGAACCTGAGCCTGCTGGTCGCCTCGGTCGGCACCCCCGACTTCCCCGACCTGGCCGGGGCGATCCTGCTGATCGAGGACGTGGGCGAGGCGCCGTACCGGGTGGACCGGATGCTGGTCCAGCTGCGCCGGGCGGGCGCGCTGCGCAGCCTGGCCGGGGTCGCTGTGGGCCAGTTCACCGACTGTACCGACGATCATCAGGTGTCCATTGTGGAGGTACTCGCGGAGCAGCTGGGTGGGCTGGGGATTCCGGTGCTGGGTGGGCTTCCGGTCGGGCACGGGTACGGTCAGCTCGCCGTGCCGCTCGGCGTACCAGCAACCCTGGACACCGCCGCCGGTACCCTCACCGCAGAGCCCGCCACCCTCGGTGATTGACGCCATTCTCATTGCCTCTGCCGTGCATCGGCCGGATATTGTTGCTGCGTCGCAGGACGAGGGGACGGCGAGATGGCATTCGATATCGACGAGTACACGCAGACCGCGCACCGGGTGCAGGACGACGACATCGACTACGACGCGTTCCGCGAGCGGCCGCTGTCCCGGGCCGCGGTGCGCTGCCTGCGGTATATGTCCGATGTGGAGAGTCACACAATCTGTTACCTGCGCGACCTGCTGGTCACCCCGTCGCACCGCGATCCGGAGATCACCGCGTTCCTCACCATGTGGTCGTTCGAGGAGTTCTGGCACGGCGAGGCGCTGGACAAGGTGCTGCGCGCGCACCGGGTACCGGCGACCTACCAGCACATCCGCCAGGTGCGGTTGGCACAGGGGTTCCTGGACGTGATCCACCCGATCCACCAGGCGATCGCCGGCTACACGGTGGGCCAGGACTACGTCGCCGTACACATGACCTGGGGTGCGGTCAACGAGTGGTCGGCGCACGTGGCGTACGGTCGGCTGATCGAGCGGGAGGAGCACCCGGAGCTGACCAAGCTGCTGCGCCGCATCCAGGCGCAGGAGAGCCGGCACCTGGCGTTCTACGCCTACCAGGCGCGCATGCGGCTGGAGCGCTCGGCCCGGGCGCGCCGGCTGACCCGGCTGGCGCTGCGCGCCTTCTGGGATCCGGTGGGTGCGGGCATCCAGCCCCGCGCCGAGACCCGCTTCGTGCTGGACTACCTGCTGGGTGGCCCGGAGGGCGCCAAGCAGATCATCCGGATCGACCAGAAGGTGGATTCGCTACCGGGCCTGTCCGGGCTGCACCTGCTCGCCCGCGGGGTCGGCAAGTTCGGCGTCGGCCCGCTGGCCCGCCGCCCGGCCGGCCTCCGGCGGGCGCCGTTCAGGCCAGACCCAGGTACCGCTGGCGTTCGTACGGGGTGACCTCGCGCCGGTACTCCTCCCACTCGGTGCGCTTGTTGCGCAGGAAGAAGTCGAAGACGTGCTCGCCGAGGATCTCGGCGACCAGTTCCGAGCCGGCCATCACGTCGATCGCCTCGGAGAGGTTCTCCGGCAGGGCCTCGTACCCCATCGCCTTGCGCTCCTCGTTGGACAGCGCCCAGACGTCGTCCTCCGCCCCCGGCGGCAGTTCGTACCCCGCCTCGATCCCCTTCAGGCCGGCGCCGAGCAGTACCGCGAAGGCCAGGTACGGGTTGCACGCCGAGTCCAGCGACCGCACCTCCACCCGGGCCGAGTTCGGCTTCCCGTAGGCGGGTACCCGCACCAGCGCCGACCGGTTGAGGTGGCCCCAGCAGATGTAGGCGGGTGACTCGGTGATCCGGTCCGGCAGCGCCTGCGGGAACAGCCGCTTGTACGAGTTGACCCACTGGTTGGTCACCGCGGTCAGCTCCCGGGCGTGCACCAGCAGCCCGGCGATGAACGCGCGGGCCACCTTGGAAAGCTTCATCGGGTCGGCCGGGTCGTGGAACGCGTTGCGCTCGCCCTCGAACAGCGACAGGTGGGTGTGCATCCCGCTGCCCGGCTGGTCGGTGTAGGGCTTGGGCATGAAGGAGGCGTGTACCCCCTGGGTCAGCGCCACCTCCTTGACCATGTGCCGGAAGGTCATGATGTTGTCGGCCGTGGTGAGCGCGTCGGCGTAGCGCAGGTCGATCTCCTGCTGACCGGGGGCGACCTCGTGGTGGCTGAACTCCACCGAGATGCCGATCCGCTCCAGGGCGAGTACGGCCTGGCGCCGGAAGTCCCGGGCCACCGCGTGCGTGGTGTTGTCGAAGTAGCCACCCGAGTCGACCGGCGTCGGTACCGCACCGGTCCCGTCCGGCTTCTCTAGCAGGAAGAACTCGATCTCCGGGTGGGTGTAGAAGGAGAACCCCTTCTCCGCCGCCGCCGACAGCGCCCGGCGCAGCACGTGCCGCGGGTCGGCCCAGGACGGCGAGCGGTCGGGCAGCAGGATGTCGCAGAACATCCGGGCGCTCTCGCCACGGCCGGCGACGCCGGCGGAGCCGGCCCCGGCCGGGGTGCCGCTGCCCTCGAACGGGAAGACCTGGAAGGTGGTGGGGTCGGGCATCGCCACCATGTCCGACTCGTACACCCGGGCGAAGCCCTCGATCGCCGAGCCGTCGAAGCCGATCCCCTCGTCGAAGGCGGCCTCGATCTCGGCCGGGGCGACCGAGACGCTCTTCAGGGTGCCGAGTACATCGGTGAACCAGAGCCGGACGAACCTGATATCGCGCTCCTCCAAGGTACGGAGCACGAACTCCTGCTGTCGGTCCACGCTGCCTGCCCTCTCCTTCCGGAGGCTCGACCGCTGCGGCTGCCTTTCTCGCCGGCTGGCGCCGGGCTGCCCGGAATCCGGCTTACGAGACAGTCTCGCCCGTTGCGGTTACGTCGACGTTACCGCTCATGCGCGTGAGGTTGCCGACCGCCCGGGTCGGTGGCGGCCGGCCTGAGGGAGGATTGAGCCATGTTGCGCATCGCACTCGCACAGTGTGACCCGACCGTCGGCGACCTGCCCGGCAATGCCGAACTGGTGCGCGAGTGGAGCCGCCGGGCCGCCGACGCGGGCGCCCAGCTGGTCGCGTTCCCGGAGATGATGCTCACCGGCTACCCGGTCGAGGACCTGGTGTTCCGCGAGTCCTTCGTGGCCGCCTCCCGGGCCGCGCTGGCCGGCCTGGCCGGCCAGTTGCAGCAGGACGGCCTGGGCGACCTGCCGGTGGTCCTCGGCTACCTGGAGGCCGACGGCCCGGCGCGGCTGGGCTCCGGGAGTGCCGGCGCCGGCGGCCCGCGCAACGCGATCGGGCTGCTGCACCGGGGGCGGGTCGCCGCCCGCTACTTCAAGCACCACCTGCCGAACTACGGCGTCTTCGACGAGGATCGATATTTTGTACCGGGTGACGCGCTGACCGTGGTACGGGTCGGCGGCGTGGATGTGGGGCTGACGATCTGCGAGGACATCTGGCAGGCGGGTGGGCCGTTCGCGGTCGCCCGGCAGGCGGGTGTCGGGCTGGTGGTCAACATCAACGGCTCGCCGTACGAGCTGCACAAGGATGACGTACGGCTGCCGCTGGTGGCCCGGCGGGCGCGCGAGGCGCGCGCGGCGGTTGCGTACGTGAACATGGTCGGCGGCCAGGACGAGCTGGTCTTCGACGGCGACTCGATGATCGTCAGCGCCGCCGGCCGGCTGCTGGCCCGGGCGCCCCAGTTCGCCGAGCACCTGCTGGTGCACGACCTGACCCTGCCGGCCGCCGAGGGCGAGGTGGATGACGAGGTCGACACCGATGTCGCCGACGGCATGCGGGTACGCCGGTGCGAGCTGGCCGGCGAGCTGCCCGCCCGGCCGGCCGGACCGCGGGTGCGTGGCGGTGTCGCCGAGCGGGTCACCGACGAGGCTG
>JAFMQQ010000952.1 GCA_017354595.1 Micromonosporaceae bacterium | reverse complement strand
AGGTACTCCCCGACGAAGAACAGCGACACCGCACCCGCGATGAACGTCAAGCCGATGATCGCGATCGCCGAACTCGTCAGCACCTTGGAGATCTCACCCTTGCCGGCTCGACCGATGAAGACGACGCCGAGCACCGCGAGCAGGATGGGTGCGATCTTGGTGGCGAAGAAGGTGACGAGACCCTGGGTGTTGATGCCGGTGGGTTGGCTCGGGGCGGCCAGGACGCGCTTGCCCGGGGTGGCGGCGAGCGCGTCGGCGGCGTGCGTCCAGACCGCCCGTCCGAGCTCAATCAAGATCATCGCTGTTCCTCCCGGGTGCACGGCTGGTAGTTGACCACCCCCCGGTGTTGTCAGGGGGAACTCTACCGAGTGGTACCTGCCGATAACGCTCTGTGTCTCTCATGATGAGAAGGAGTATTGCCGAGAGTACGTTGTGGACCATTGTCGAACAAGCGGCGCACTCTGCGAAGACCGGGTCGTTTGGCGCGTTGCTCGCCCAGGTCAGGGCGGTTTCGGAGGTTCGCCGGGAGGCGCCACACGGACTCCCGGAGGGGCACCGGGCAGCCGCTTCGCCGAGTCCTGTCAGATCGACCACAAGCGCGGCTGGCGTGTCGGTCGGGGTCGCCTACTGACGGTAGGCGCGGCGGGCGCCCCGAGGGCACCGTAACGTGAACCGGGTGCGGTACCGGCGACCAGTAGTTGTTGGAGTCCTCAACGTGACCCCGGACTCCTTCTCCGATGGTGGTCGGTACGCCGACCTGGATGCCGCCGTGGCACACGGCGTACGGCTGCACCAGGAGGGGGCGCAGCTGGTCGACGTGGGCGGTGAGTCCACCCGGCCGGGCGCCGAGCGGATCGACGCGGGTACCGAGTCGGCCCGGGTACTGCCGGTCCTGCGCGAGCTGGCCGCGGCGGGCGTACCGATGAGTATCGATACCACCAGAGCCGAGGTGGCGGCCGCGGCCCTGGCCGCCGGGGTCAGCGTGGTCAACGATGTCTCCGGCGGGCTGGCCGACCCGCGGATGGGCGCCGTGGTCGCTGAGGCCGGCTGCCCGTGGGTGCTGATGCACTGGCGCGGCCACTCGCGCCGGATGGGCGAGCTGGCGGTGTACCGGGATGTGGTCGCCGAGGTGCGCACCGAACTGGGCCAGCGGGTGGATGGCGCGCTCGCCGCCGGGGTACGGCCGGAGAACCTGATCGTCGATCCCGGGCTCGGCTTCGCCAAGACCGCGGAGCACAACTGGCGCATCTCCGCTCATCTGGACGAGATCATTTCCCTCGGCTATCCGGTACTCGTCGGCGCCAGCCGCAAGTCGTACCTGGGCGCGCTGCTCGCCGACGCCACCGGTACCCCCCGCCCGGCCTCCGCGCGGGAAGCAGCGACCGTGGCCACCAGCGTGCTCGCCGTGGCCGCCGGCGCCTGGGGGGTACGCGTGCACGACGTACTCTCCACTGTGGATGCTCTGAAGGTCTGGGAGGCGACGTGCCAGGCACGATCACACTGACCGGGCTGCGCGTCCACGGCCGGCACGGGGTGTACGGGTTCGAGCGCGAGCAGGGTCAGGACTTCGTGGTCGACGTGGTGCTGGAGGTCGACCTGGGACCCGCGGCGCGAAGCGACGATGTCGCCGACACCGTCCACTATGGAGAGTTGGCGGACCGGCTGGCATCGGTGGTCGGCGGCGAACCGGTCAACCTGATCGAGACGCTCGCCGGCCGGTTGCTGGATGCCTGCCTGGCCGACCAGCGGGTGGCCGCCGCGACGGTGACCGTACACAAGCCGCAGGCGC
>JAFMQQ010000951.1 GCA_017354595.1 Micromonosporaceae bacterium | reverse complement strand
CCATCCGGAAGGCGGCGGAGTTGTCCACCACCACGGCGCCGTGCTCGGCCGCGACCGGCGCCCAGTCCGCCGCCAGTTCATCGGGTACATCGAACATCGCCACATCGACGCCATCGAATACCTCCGGCGCCAGCGGCTGTACCACCAGTTCCGCGCCGCGGACCACGATGGTCCGCCCGGCGGAGCGGGTGGATGCCACCACGCGGACCTCGCCCCAGACGTTCTTGCGCGCGGAGAGCAGCTCGCACATGACGCCGCCGACGGCACCGGTCGCACCGACCACGGCGAGGGTCGGCAGCTCGCCCACGGTTGTCACCGCCCGGTGCCCGCGTAGACCACGGCCTCGCCATCGCCACCGAGCTCGAACGCGTCGTGTACTGCGCGCACCGCCGCGTCGAGGTCGGTGTCCCGGCAGACAACCGAAACCCGGATCTCGGAGGTGGAGATCATCTCAATGTTCACGCCGGCTTCGGCGAGCGCGGCGAAGAAGGTCGCCGCGACACCGGGGTGCGAGCGCATCCCGGCGCCGATCAGCGACACCTTCCCGACATGGTCATCGAAGAGCAGGCCGCGGAAGCCCACCTTGGCGCGGACCTTCTCCAGCGCCGCCATCGCCGTCGGCCCGTCGCTCTTGGGCAGCGTGAAGGAGATGTCGGTGTACCGGCCGGCGCCACCCTCGTCAGTGGTCACAGTGGACACATTCTGCACGATCATATCGATGTTCGTCTCCGCCGACGCCACCGTCTCGAAGATGTGCGCGGCCTGGCCGGGTTCATCGGGTACCCCGACGATGGTGATTTTGGCCTCGCTGCGGTCGTGCGCAACACCGGTGATGAGTGCTTGCTCCACGGGAAGGTCCTCCATCGATCCGGAGACGACGGTGCCGGGCTTGCTGGAGTACGACGAGCGGACGTGGATCGGCATGCTGTACCGGCGGGCGTACTCTACACAGCGCAGCATCAGAACCTTGGCTCCGCAAGCCGCCAGCTCCAGCATCTCCTCGTAGGTGATCTGGGTTATCCGCCGCGCGTTCGGCACGATGCGCGGGTCGGCGGTGAAGACTCCATCTACGTCGGTATATATCTCGCAGATGTCCGCATGCAGCGCGGCGGCGACCGCGACCGCGGTGGTGTCCGAGCCGCCCCGGCCAAGCGTCGTGATGTCCTTGGTGTCCTGGGCCACGCCCTGGAAGCCGGCGACGATGGTGATCGCTCCCTCGTCGAGCGCGCTACGCAGCCGGCCCGGCGTCACGTCGATGATGCGTGCCTTGCCGTGCGACGAGGTGGTGATCACTCCCGCCTGGGAGCCGGTGAACGAGCGGGCCTCGTACCCCAGGTTGTGGATCGCCATCGCCAGCAGCGCCATGGAGATCCGCTCTCCGGCGGTGAGCAGCATGTCCAGTTCGCGGCCCGAGGGCAACGGGCTGACCTGGTACGCCAGATCCATCAGCTCGTCGGTCGTATCGCCCATCGCCGAGACGATCACGCAGACGTCGTTGCCCGCCTTGCGGGTGGCGACGATCCGCTCGGCGACCCGCTTGATCCGTTCAGCGTCGGCGACCGAGGAGCCGCCGTACTTCTGCACCACCAGCGCCACGCGGCTCAGGGTACGCGAACCGTCACTGTGCCCGGGAGAGTTGCTCCCACAATCCGGTCGCAATCTGCACCAGAATGACGCCCGTGCGTACCCGATCGGACCGCCGATTGGCGGCCCTGCCGGCCTGCCTGGCTACCGTCGCCAGGCTGGCCAGGCTGGCCAGGCTGGCCGGCCTTGCCGGGCTGGCCGGCCTGGCCGGG
>JAFMQQ010000950.1 GCA_017354595.1 Micromonosporaceae bacterium | reverse complement strand
GAGCGGCTGCTCTCGCTGGCGACCGAGCGGGGCGACTGGGTGGTCACGGTCCGCCCCGAACTGGTGGTGGAGATCGCCTTCGACGGGGTGCAGACCAGTACCCGCTACCCGGGCGGGGTGGCGCTGCGCTTCGCTCGGGTGCTGCGGTACCGCGAAGACAAGGCGGCCGCCGAAGCCGACACCATCCAGATGGTGCGCCGCCTGCACCCGGCCGGCGGATGATGACGCGGGCCGGCGCCCCCGCACCGGGCGCCCGGGCACCCGGCGGCCGGTACGCCGACGGCCGCTCAGATGGCGGGCGAGATGGGAGCGTCGGCGAGTTCGTCGTTCAGCCGGGCCAGATCGAACCGGTCCTCGGGCCCGCGCGCCTCGCGCCGGGCCGCCCAGCCGAAGCCGGCCAGGGTCAGCGCGGCGAACGCCCACCACTGCGCCACATAGCCTGCGTTCAACAGCGAATTCTGCCGATCCGACGGGATCGCCGTGAAGCCGGCCGTCGCGGGTTGCTGCTCGTCGAGCAGCAGGTACCCCCCGTAGAGCGGGTACGGCAGGTCGGCGGCGAGCCGCACCGGCGAGATGCGTTGCACCTCCGGTACGCCGGCGACCCGTTCGGTCGCGCCCGGGTGGCTCTCCGGGAGGTGTACCCGGCCGGTCACCCGTACCTCGCCGGTCGGCGCCGGTGGCACCGCCGGCAGGCTCCGCGCGTCGCCCGGCGGGACCGGCAGCCAGCCCCGGTCGACCAGCAGGGCGGTACCGTCCGGGAGCCGCAGCGGTACCAGCACCTCGAACCCGACCGCGCCGCCGACGGTACGACCCCGGGCCAGGATCTGGTGGGCCGGATCGTACCGGCCGGTTGCGGTGACCCGGGTCCAGGCGACGCTCGCCGGTGGCGGGGTGCCCACCGGGAGAACCTGCTGGACCGGTACCGGCTGGGTGGTGGCCGCGGCATCGATGCGCGCGTTGGTCGCGCTGCGATCGTGGTAGCGGGACAGTTGCCACAGGCCCAGCAACACCATGGTTGCGGCGAGCACCAGTGTGAGCACCGCGAATGCGATCCACCGTGGTGTGGCCAGGAACCGGTACACGTCCGCCCAGGCTACCCGGGTCCGTCCGGGCCGGGCCGGCGGCACCCACTAGTGGCGCCCGTTCGGTATCTTCGGCTGGCCGCCTGCGGATCAGCGCCCGGTCTCCATCGCCGGTCCCCGCGAGCAAGAGGTGGGTCTGCGCGCGGGTAGCGCGCCTGCGACTCGGGAGGAACCATGCCCGCCATTCCCCGGATCGTCATCGCCGCACCATCCTCCGGTCATGGCAAGAGTGCGGTCGCGATCGGCCTGCTCGCCGCGATGCGCGCGCGTGGCCTGCGTACCGCCGGATTCAAGATCGGACCCGATTATGTCGACGCGGCCTACCTGGGGATGGCCGCCGACCGCCCGGCGCGCAACCTGGACCCGCGGATGACCGGTTCCGCGACCGTCGGCCCACTCTTCGTCCATGGCGCGACCGGCGCCGAGGTCGCGGTCGTCGAAGGGACGATGGGGCTCTACGACGGGCTGACCGGACGTACCGATGTCGAGTCGACCGCCCAGATCGCCGGGCTGTTGCGTGCACCGGTGGTGATGGTTATCGACGTGGCAGCGATGGGTCAGTCGGTCGCCGCGCTGGTACACGGCTTCCGTGCCTACGACGAGATGCTCTGGCTGGGTGGCGTCATCCTGAACCGGGTCGTCTCCCAGCGACACGAGCAACTGTTGCGCGAGTCGCTCGCCGACCTCGCCGTCCCGGTCCTCGGTGCGTTGCACC
>JAFMQQ010000949.1 GCA_017354595.1 Micromonosporaceae bacterium | reverse complement strand
GGTGCACGGGAACGAGCTGGTCACCCAGTTCGCCGCTCACGTGCACGGGACCGGCGTGGGCCCCTCCACCCCGCCGACCACGCCGCTGACCGCGCTGTCCGGGACGGTGCGCACGACATGAGCACAGACAGCTTCCTCGGTACCGGCTGGCGGTTCCCGATCCTCCCCGACGAGGCCGGGCGGCTGGCGTACGCACAGGGCCCGGAGAGCATCCAGGACTGCCTGCGGGCGCTGCTGCTGACCGGCCTCGGCGACCGGGTGATGCGCCCCGACCTCGGTACCCGCGCACCCGATCTGGTCTTCGCGCCGGACAGCGTGCAGAACCTGCACGACCTGGAGGACAGCATCCGCCAGGCGATCCAGACCTTCGAGCCACGCGTCGAGGTGGATTCGGTGACCGCGGAGGCGGTACCCGGCCAGGAGGGCCAGGTGACAGTGTCCATTGTGTACCGGATCCGGCGTACCAACACCAAGGCCAACCTGGTCTTCCCGTTCTACCTCGGACTGACCGGGAGCCAACCATGACCGCCGACGCACTCCTCGCCGCGGAGGCGGAATCATGACCGTGCCGGTGCCGGTGCTGGACGACCTGACCTGGGACGCCATGATGCAGGCGGTCCGGCTGCAGATCCCCGCGGAGTCGGGCGGCCGGTGGACCCTGCACGCACCGGTGGACCCCGGCATCACCCTGCTGGAGCTGTTCGCGTACCTGCTGGAGCAGCGGTTGTACCGGCTGGACCAGGTACCCGACGAGCTGGTCGTGGCGGTGCTGCGGCTGCTGGGTGTGGCGCCACCGCAGCCGGCGACGGCGGCGGCCACGGTGCTGCAGCTGGTCTCCGCGGCGGCGGAGGCGGTGGTGAGCGTGCCGGCGGGTACGGTCTTCACCCGCGACCCGGCGCAGAGCCTGACCTTCACGCTGGGCCAGGACGTTGCCGTGCTGCCGCTGCTGGCCGACCCGCCCCAGCTGCTCGCAGGCGGGCGGGACCTGTCCGCCGATCTGGCCGCCGGCCGCGGCGTCCCGCTGCTGTCGGCGGGCGGGCAGCCGGACCAGTTCCAGATCGCGCTGCGCCCCGACCCGGCCGGCGCCCTGCCACCCGCCGGTACCGCGCTGAGCCTGCTCTTCGTGCTCGACGCCGACGTGGCCTGCCCACCCGCCTGGTCACCGTCGAGTGTGGACGGAGTACCGCCGCCCGCCGCGCTCGCCTTCACCTGGTACCAGCCGGCCGCCGATGGCAGCGTCGCCAGCACCCTGGGTACACCGTCCACAGTGGAGGACGGTACCGCCGGGCTGCGCCGCTCCGGCGTGATCCGGCTGACCCTGCCGCCGCAGTGGTGTACCGGCGGCGGGGCGGACACCCCGCCGCAGCGGTACGGCCTGCTGGTCGCCACGCAGGCCGCCACGTACTCGGCGCCGCCGGTGCTGCTCGCACTGGTACCGAACACCGGCGAGGCCCGGCAACGCCAGACGCGTACCGTCACCGACGCCGACCCGGCGATCGCCGACCAGGTGCGCGGCTGGCTGCGCCTGCCCGGCCAGCGACTCGTCCTGCCCGACGCGGCCGGCCTGCTCATCTCGTCCACTGTGGACATCTGGCGGAACGGGCAGCGCAGCCGGTGGCAGGCGGTACCGGACTTCACCTTCGGCGGCCCGGCCGACCAGATCTTCGTCCTGGACCGTACCGACGGCGCGGTCCGCTTCGGCGACGGGCTGACCGGCGCCATCCCGGTGCCGGACCCGCTGCCGGACCCGGGCAGCGGCGCGGAACCGGTGATCAGCGTCGAGTACGTGCGGGGCGGCGGA
>JAFMQQ010000948.1 GCA_017354595.1 Micromonosporaceae bacterium | reverse complement strand
CCGCGGTCGTCCACCTGGTGGCCCTGCGCGGCGAGCCTGGCGATCAGCCGCGTCTTCAGCGCGATCCCGTTGTGATCGGCCGCGATCGCGATCCGCATGCGGTACTCCTTCCGCTCTCGCCCGGCTCAGCCGGTCAGGTCGTGGGTGCCGGCGGCGAACAGCGATTCGATCGTGGGCGTCCGGTCCAGGATCCGCTGCCGTCGCGCGTGCCCGATCAGCTCCTCGAGTACGCCTCGATTCGGCTCGATGCCGTACGGCAGCGGGTCGGCGCCGGTGATCTCCATGACCCGCCGGTACATGCGGTCGGTGGGGGTCGGTGCCACGATCGCGTCGCGGTGCAGCTGCTCCACGTACCGGTTCTTCGACTCGAGGAAGGCCTGGTACACATCGGCGGCCAGGTCGGTGTGCGTGGCAAGCAGATCATCGCGTACCACCACCAGATGGTTGATCGGGTAATGGCCACGTTCGCGAAGCGCGGTGAAGCCGGCCTCGTCCGCGTCCGGGATCAGCGGGACGAGGCCGGGTGGCTCCGGCTGGAGGCCGACAGCGGCGGCGAGATCCCCGGTCGCGATCCGCTCGGCGAGGCCGGGTCCGTCCCGCAGCGGTACGACGTTGGGTGGCGGTCGGTACTCGGCGACGTGTTCGTCGCCGGAGGGTACCCAGGTCACGCTGTTCAGGTCGACGCCGTACTCGTCCTGGAGCACGCCGCGCGCCCAGACTCCGGTGGTCACGGTGTACCCGCGGTTGACTCCGACCCGCCGCCGTTCGAGGTCCTTCGGCTCGCCGATGCCGGAGTCGGGGGCGCGGACGATGGCGCCGTGGTGGAACCCGCGGACCAGGAAGACCGGCAGCGCGGTGAACGGCTTGCCGTGCGCGCGGGCGCACAGGTAGGTGGTCAGTGCCATCTCGCACACGTCGAACTCCAGCCCCCGTACCATCCGGCGGAAGGCCTGTACGAGCACGGGGACCTCCTCGAACGCGAGGCCGAACCGAGCCGGGGCGACCGCGCCCTCCTTCAGCGCCCGGTTGTTGCCCTGGGTGCGGGTCACCGTCCGGAGCACCGTACCCGGCATGCTGCCTCCTACCGCTCTTGGTTATCGCTCTATTGGTTAGACCATCACTGGTAGCATGGCTGCGGCGAAGGCCCTTCGAGAAGGGCCGTTCGAGAAGGGTGGGGCGCCGGTATGGCAGTGAGCCAGACGGGCGGGACGCGCGACGCGGGGAATGCGGCAGACAAGAGCACGGCCGACCTGTTCAGCCCGGTGAGCGTCGGGCGAATCTCCGAGGTCATCGTCGAGCAGATGCGCGAGCTGATACGCAAGGGAAAGCTCGTACCGGGGGACCGGCTGCCGAGCGAGCGCAGCCTGTGCGAGCGGTTCGGGGTCAGCCGGGTCACGGTCCGCGAGGCGCTGCGCGTGCTGGAGGCGAGCGGACTGGTGGAGATCCGCGTCGGGGCGCGCGGCGGTGCATTCGTCACCCAACCGTCCAGCCAGCGCGTCGGCGAGGGACTCGCCGAGCTGCTCACCCTGGCACCGATGACGGCGAGCGATGTCACCGAGGCGCGCATCGTCTTCGAGCTCGGCATCCTGCCGCTGGTGGTGGAGCGCGCCACCGAGGAGGACATCGCCGCGCTCCGGGAGCTGGTCGGGCAGGGGCTGCGCGCGCTGGAGGGTGGCGCGTACACGATGGCCATGTCGGCGCAGTTCCATGTGCGGGTCGCCTCCTCCACCCACAACCCGGCGATCGAGATGCTGGTGCAGAGCTTTCACGGGCCGATGCTCATGTCGATGCGGCAGGCGCA
>JAFMQQ010000947.1 GCA_017354595.1 Micromonosporaceae bacterium | reverse complement strand
CCGGTGTTGAAGGTGCCGTTGTTGTTGCCGGTCAGCGGTACCGTGATGCCGTCCGCGCGCGCCTTGTCCTCCAGGTGCTTCATGTACGCGTTGCCGGCGGCGGAGCCGTTGTAGTACTCGTTCTCGACCTGGTAGGCGATCACCGGCCCGGTGCCGTTGGTCAGCTGGTGCCGGGCGAGGATCCGGTCGATCTGCGTCATCCACTCGTCGGAGTACTTGAGGAACTGGGGGTCGGCGCTGCGGTTCGCGCCCGCCGTGGTCGACATCCAGCCGGGCAGGCCGCCACCGTCCACCTCGGCGTTGATGTACGGCGCCGGCCGGGCGATCACGTAGATGCCCGCCTGCTGCGCCAGATCCAGCAGCTTGTCGACGTCCCGTACGCCGGTGAAGTCGTAGACGCCCGGCGCCGGCGAGTGGTAGCCCCAGTCGAAATAGATCGATGCCGCGTTGAACCCGGCCGCCTTCATCTTCTGGAAGATGTCCAGCCACAGGTCCGGGCTCGGCAGCCGGAAGTAGTGGAACTCGCCGGACCAGATGTAGGTCCGCTGGTTGTCGATCAGGAATGAGTAGCCGTCGAAGCTGACGGTATGGGCGGCCGCCGGCGCGGTCACGGACCGGCCACTGGCGACCGGGTGCGCGGCCGCGGGCTGGACGGTTCCGGCCAGCGCGAGGAGCAACGCCGTCGCGGCGAGAATCAGCGGTCGCCAGTTGCGCGCCCGGCTCGGTCGGCTGTGGCCCTGGTTTGCGCGCATGGTGGCCTCCGGCTCTGCAACTGCCCCCGTAACAACACCAACACACTCCTGCGGACTCAAACGCTAATTCGATCCCCCCAAGCCGCACAAGATGCTCATCGCCCTGTTTGACTATGTTGATTTCAGCCGACGCGGCGGCATGGTGTCCGTCCCGCCCGGACCGATCCGCCGGGGCTTGACGATTCAACGGACTTCGATAAGCTCTCGACGAGAGAGCGCTCTCTCACGTTGGCGGGCCCGGCCGGGCACGCCCAGGTTGCCAGACCAACGTGAGGATCCGTCATGCGTTACACACCCCACCGGATACGCCCCACACTCGCGACCGTCGTGGCCATCGCGGCGGCGGTACTGCTGCTCGCCGGGTACGCCGCGATCGGCACCGGCCGGGCCGCGGCCGCCGGGGCGCTGCTGTCCCAGGGACGCCCCGCCACCGCCTCCTCGACCGAGAACGCCACCTTCCCCGCCGCCAACGCCGTGGACGGCAACACCGGCACCCGGTGGTCCTCCGCGTTCAGCGATCCACAGTGGATACAGGTCGACCTCGGCGGCAGCGCCGCGATCGACCAGGTGACCCTGGTCTGGGAGGCGGCGTACGGGCGTGCCTTCCAGATCCAGGTATCGCCGGACGCGAGCAACTGGACCACCATCTACTCCACCACCACCGGCACCGGCGGTACCCAGACCCTGCCGGTCACCGGCACCGGCCGGTACGTGCGCCTGTACGGCACCGCCCGGGCCACCCAGTACGGCTACTCGCTCTGGGAGTTCCAGGTCTTCGGCACGCTCGGCGGTACCGGCTGCGGTACCGCGAACGCGGCGCAGGGCCGGCCGGCGACCGCCTCCTCGACCGAGAACGCCTCCTTCCCCGCGGCCAACGCCGTGGACGGCAACACCGGCACCCGGTGGTCCTCCGCGTTCAGCGATCCACAGTGGATCGAGGTCGACCTCGGCTCGACGGTGACCGTCTGCCAGGTGGTGCTGCAGTGGGAGGCGGCGTACGCCACCGGGTACCAGATCCAGGTCTCGCCCGACGCGAGCAGCTGGACCAC
>JAFMQQ010000946.1 GCA_017354595.1 Micromonosporaceae bacterium | reverse complement strand
GTGCGGTCGCGTAGCGCAGCCCGTCGCTGCGCTGCCCCACCTGTTCCTGGCAGGTTGCCTCGGCCAGTCCCCGCCGGGCCAGCGTGAGCAGTTCGGCCGGGCTCCGGTGAGGTAGCGCGCTGGCGGGCACGGTGAGGGCGGACGCGCCGCCCGGATCGGGCCGGGTGGCCCGCTCTGGCCAGCCGGGTACCGGCGGGGCCGCAAGAGTCGGTCGCATGCTGGGTCCTCCAGTCGAGAGCCGGGCGTCAGCGCGGCGAAGAACGAGCCGCTGTCGAGCACCCGGTCAAGGGCAGGTGTCGGTCTTTCTCCTGCTGCGGAGGAAGGCACAGCAGGCCAGGGCGGAGGTCCCAGGCCCGGCGCGACCCGGGACCTCCCGCCGGACGCAGAGCTTCCCCTCCCACGCCCGGCCGGTGCGGCCCTCGCCCACCTCCCGGGGGTCGGGGGTGGTGGGCGAGCGCCGCACCCGGAGCCTGGACCCGCGAATGTCCAGGCTCCGCGGTGGCTGGGCTGGCCGACCCCTGCCACCATCCGGAGGACGTGCCGCGAAACACGCCTCCAGGCAATTCGAACAGCCGTTCGAACACGTACTAGAGTAAACCCCGGGTACGACAAGACCGCAACGGTGTGAAGGGGTGTGTCTGGAAACGTCTTGGCAGATGATCGACTGGTAAGGACCGGGATAGTCTCTACCGGTGACACCCCTGCTCCCGGCAGTCCGGCAACGCCCGGCCGTCGGGGTCGCCATGGTCCTCTGCTCGGCCACCCTGTTCGCGGTCAACGGCACGGCTTCCAAGCTGATCCTGCGCGCCGGTGTCGACCCACCCCGGCTCACCACGCTGCGCGCCACCGGCGCCTGCCTCGGCCTGCTCCTGCTCTCCGCCATGGTCCCGCCGGGCGGACGCCGGCTGCGGGTCACCCGGCGCGAGCTGCCGCTGCTGTTCGGGTACGGCATCGCCGGCTTCTTCCTGGTACCGATGCTCTACTTCGTAGGGATCGGCCGGCTGCCGGTCGGCATCTCGCTGCTGTTCGAGTTCACCGCGCCGATGTTCATCGCGCTGTGGATCCGGTTCGGCCGGCGGCAGCCGGTACGCCCTCGGCTGTGGGTCGGGCTGGCGGCGAGCCTCGCCGGGCTGGCCGGGGTCGCCGAGATCTGGCACACAAGCGGCTGGTCTGGGCGTGCCCTCCCGGGGCGCGCCGCCGGTGCCCACCTCGATCCGCTCGGGGTCGCCGCCGCGCTGGCCGCGGCGGTGCTGCTCGCCCTCTACTACGTCCTCGGCGCACACGGCGTCACCCGGCGCGACCCGCTCTCGCTGACCAGCTGGGCCTTTGGCGTGGCCGCGGTGGCCGGCTCGCTGGTCCGTCCATGGTGGAGCTTCCCGTACCACGTCTTCGTCACCAGCAGTGGCGGGGTACCCGTCTGGCTGCTCGCCCTGTACCTCGTCTGCGGCGGTTCGATCGCGCCCTTCCTGCTCTCCGCCGCGGCCCTGCGGCACCTGCCACCGACCAGCGTCGGGATCATCGCGATGGTCGAACCGGTGGTCGCCAGCGCGGTGGCCTGGACCGTGCTGGGCGAGCGGCTCGCCCCGGTCCAACTCGCCGGCGGAGCGCTGGTGCTTTTCGGTGTCGCGCTCGCCGAGACGGCACGTACCGTGGGACCGGCCGGAGCCTCGCCGGCCAGCACGCCTGCCGGCGAGCCGGCCGGCGAACACACCGCTGAACAGGAGGTGCCATGCATCCCAACGTGAGCGCGGTACAGGACGCGCTGGAGGCCAGCGGTGCCCGGGACGGCAGCGGCCGGCCGG
>JAFMQQ010000945.1 GCA_017354595.1 Micromonosporaceae bacterium | reverse complement strand
GCGCCAGGATGCCCTCGGCCATCCGGTCCAGCGGCGCGCCCATGCCGCTCTGCAGGGTGCCGCCGCCCAGGACGACTTCCACGTCGGTACGGGACAGGTGCAGCCGCCGGATCAACGCCCCGACCATGACCACGACCTCGTCGGCGAAGGCCGCGACGATGCCCTCGGCCACCCGGTCACCGGCTGCGGCGGCCGCGAAGACGATGGGGGCGAGCACGTGCAGTTCGCTGTACCGGATGGTGCCCCGGTGCACCGCGATCGCCACGTCCTCGGGCCGGCGCAGGCCGTAGTGCCGGGGTACGGATGTCGCCAGCGCGGTGGCCGGGCCGCGACCGTCGCGCGCCCGGATCGCGGCGCCCAGCCCCGAAACGCCGATGTCCAACCCACCGCCAAAGTCACCGGTATAGTCCCCGAGGGCGAGAAAGCGCGCCACCCGCGCGGAGGGGTGGACCCCGACCGCATTGATACCGGCGCCCGCGGCGACCGCGATTCCCCAGCGCCGGCCGGCCCCGGCACGCAGTATCCCCAAGGTGTCGTTCTGCACGACGACCTGCTCGCCCAGCTCCGCGCGTACCAACTCCCGCCGCGCGATCCGCCGCTCGGCCGGCAGGTCCACATTGGCCAGAAAGAAGACGGCGCACCGCGCCCGGCTCTGCGTCGGTAAGCCGGCCAGCCGGCGGGCTTCGTCCACAAGGGAGGCAAGGTAGTGCCGCCAGCCGCCAGGATCCGCCAGCGGTGAGCTGACGCCCGCGCCGCGGTGGCGGGCCAATAACCGGCCGGCGGTTGTGGCGACAACCACGTCGGTCTTGGAGTTGCCGCCATCGACACCAATGACATAGTCGAGCGTCACTTGCCGGTTCCTCCGGACGGGCTGCCGCGGGTTGCGCCGCTGGCGTCGAAGAATTGCGGGAGGTGCGCGCGGTTCGCGTTGAGCAAGGCGTCCAGCAGCGGTACCGCGATGTCCCACTGTCGCACCAGCGGGTTCGCCAGCAGCGCGCGCAGCGCCACCCGCCGGTCGCCGGACCGGGCCGCTTCGATCGCGAGGACCTCGTACGCGGTGACCGCCTGCACCAGGCCGAGCATCTCCGGAGGCAGCGGCGCCACCGGTACCGGATGTGCTCCGGAAGTGTCCACAGTGGCCGGTACCTCGACGACGGCTTCTTCGGGTAGTCCGGCGATCGTGCCGTTGTTGCGGACGTCGACGTAGTGGTGCGCACCGTCACCGGTTAGCAACGAGGTGACCAACGCCGCGGCCGCCTCGCTGTAGTAAGCGCCACCCCGCTTCTCCAGCAGCGCCGGCTTGTGGTCGAGTGCTGGGTCGGCGTACATCTGGAGCAGGCTGTTCTCGATCTCCAGCACCTCCGCGGCCCGGCGCGTCCCGGTGGCCTGGGCCTGCACAGCCCGATCGGTGCGGTAGAAGAAATGAAGGTAGTACGAAGGGATCGCGCGCAGCGTGCGGAGCAGCTCGACCGGCATATCGACCGCCTCGGCAAACTCGCTGACTCGGTCCGATGCGAGCAGGTCCGGCAGCCGGTCGGCACCGTCCACATAGATACCGCGGATCCAGGACAGGTGGTTGAGCCCGGCGTGGTCCAGCCGTACCCGTCCCGCGTCCACGCCGAATACCGACGCCAGCCGGCGCTGGAAGCCGATCGCGACGTTACACAGGCCCAGCGCGCGGTGTCCGGCGTCGAGCAGAGCGCGCGTCACCATGCCGACCGGGTTGGTGAAGTCGACGATCCAGGCGCCGGGAAGGGCGCGCCGGGCCACCACGTCCGCGATACCGAGCACCACGGGTATCG
>JAFMQQ010000944.1 GCA_017354595.1 Micromonosporaceae bacterium | reverse complement strand
CGGTCGGCCGGCCGGCCGGTCTTCGTGGCCGGCTCCGTCGCGCCCGCGGTCAGCCCGAGCCTGCGGCACCGGGTACCGGCACCGCAGCGGGTGGACGCGATCCGCGAGCAGGTCGACGCGCTGCTGGAGGGCGGCGTCGACATCATCGCCTTCGAGACCTTCGGCCACCTGCACGAGCTGGTGGAGGCGGTGACCGCCGTGGCCGACCTCGGTGTCCCGATCGTCGCCCAGGCCACCTTCACCATGGACGCGCGCACCCCGGGCGGGCAGACCCCGCAGGAGGTGGCGACCGCGCTCTCCGAGCTGCCGGTCGCAGTGATCGGCACCAACTGCACGCTCGGGCCGCAGGGCCTGCTCACCATCGTCAACGCGATGCGCCAGGCCACCAACCTGCCGATCAGCGCGCAGCCAAACGCCGGGCTGCCACGGCGGGTCGGGGTGCGGCAGTTCGAGTACCAGATCGACGGCGGGTACGTCGCCGGGTACGCACGCCGGTACATCATGGCGGGCGCGAGCCTGGTCGGCGGCTGCTGCGGTACCACACCTGTCCACATTGGAACGATGGTGGAGGAACTGGCCGACCTGCGCGAGCAGCCGGTGGCCTCGGAGCCGGACCAGAGCCGGATCTGGGTGGTCGAGCTGGCCGGCGGCGACCACAGCGGCGATGCCGACCACGGTGCCGAGGGCGACCTCGCCGAACAGCTCGCCGAGGGTCGCTTCGTGGTGGCCGCCGACATTTCGCCACCGCCGGGCGGCGTCGCCGACGACGTGCTCGCCGAGGCGAGCGAGCTGCGTGACCGTGGCATCGGGATGTTCTTCGTGGCACCGCGCCGGTGGGCGCCGGGGCATGTGGATCCGACCAACCTGGCGCTGCACCTGGCCCAGCAGCTGGGCGTGCCGACCATCGCCACGGCGACCACCTGGGACAAGACCATCATGACGCTGCAGGCGGACCTGCTGGGCGCGCACGCGCTCGGGGTACGCAGCGTGGTCTGCGAGACCGGCAACCCCCCGTTGCGCGGCGACTACCCGAATGTGGACGGCATCTGGGAGGTCGACTCGGTCGGCCTGATCGAACTGCTCTCCGGGTTGAACACCGGCCGGGACCACGACGGGCTCGCCCTGGCCAGCAAGACGACATTCCACATCGGAGCCCGGTTCAACCCGGGTGCGTCCGATGTGGACGCTGAGCTGAGGCGCACCGAGGCGAAGCTGGCGGCCGGCGCGCAGTTTCTGGTCAGCCGGCCGGTACACGAGCTGGAGCGCTTCCGGTACCTGGTCGAGGGGCTGGGCCTGGCCGGCCGGGCGGGGCCGGCGCGGGTACCGGTGCTGCTGGCCGTCTCGCCACTGCGCAGCTTCGCCCAGGCCGAGTACCTCGCGCACGAGGTACCCGATGTGATCATCCCGGAGGCGACCCTGGAGACCATGCGAAAGGCCGGCGAGGATGGCCTGCGGGCCGGCCGGCAGCTCTCGGTCGAGCTGCTGGGGCAGGCGCGCGGCCTGGCGCGGGGCGTGGTGCTCGGGGTGACCGGGATGCGCGGTGAAACCGTCGACGAGCTGCTGCGGGCGATCTGACCACTGTCCACAAGGGAGGGCCCGTGAACGAACTTGACGTGCTGGGTTCCTACTGGACCCTCAGCGGGCCGGTGCAGATCGCGGTACCCGGGGGAAGGGAATGGAGCGTGTTCGACTGGCCGACCCGGTGCGCCCAGGCGAAGCGGGTCGGCCTGCGCGGGCTGGGCATCTGGCACGCCGACCTGGAGCACCAGTTGCAGACCCACAGCCTGGGCGAGATCAGGCAGAT
>JAFMQQ010000943.1 GCA_017354595.1 Micromonosporaceae bacterium | reverse complement strand
GGCGCGGTGCCACAGGCGGCGAGGGCGAGGGCGGCGCCCGTCGCGCCGACGCCGGCGATGACCCCACGTCGGGTGGCCAACGGCTCGCCGGGCAGTGCCCTGTCGGGGCCCGCCGTGGGCTCGTCGGGGCGAACCCGCCCGGGGTCCGCAAGGACGCTGTCGTTGGTGCTGTCCCGCACGTTTCCTCCTCTGTGAATCGGCATACCTGGTTCCGGGGGACGTACCGGCGTTGCTTTTCACTGCAAGACACGCGAACCGACTCTGGATAGTTCACCCCGGTATGCCAGACTCGCTGTGACAGTCGATACTTCCTCTGTGACCGGGCCGGAAGACAACCCCTTTGAGTTGGGTACCGATGGACCCAGCGTGATCCTGGTCGGCGTGGACGGCTCCGATACATCGCTTCGCGCCGGGGCATACGCGGCCGGTCTGGCCCGGCGACAGCGCGCACATCTGGTGGTCCTCTACGTGGCGCCCAGCTACAGCTTCTCCAGCATGCTGCCGGGCGTCGCACCGCTGGTGTTACAAGCCTCCGAGGAGCTGGCCGAGCAGTTGCGGGGTCTGGTCGACGAAGCATCGGCGGAGCGTGGTGTATCCGCTACATTCCGGTACGCGCACGGCGACCCGTACACCGAGATACGCCGGACCGCCGAGGAGGTACGAGCCGACGCGGTGGTGGTGGGTGCGTCCAGCCGCGCCGGGTACCGGTTCACCGGTTCGCTCGCGGTAAAGCTCGTCCGGGCCGGTCTCTGGCCGGTCACCGTCGTGCCGTGAATCAGCCTGGCGCCGGTCGAGTTGCTATGCCGGTCGAATCCCGGCCTGGTCGTCGGGTCCGCCCGCCCCGAACCCGGGTCTGTCCACACCGGACGGCTGGGCCGGCACCGTATCGGCGAGCCGGCCGTCCAGGTGCAGCCGGCCGGCCAGGTCGAAGTGGCCCAGGTCCCCTGTGGACACCGCGGCGCCGCGCCGCCACCCCGTCACATGCACTATGCCGGTACGCCCCGGCGGTACCGGCGAGCCACCGCCATCCAGCACCTGTACCCGCACCCCGTGCGGCGCCCGGCCGACGGTACCCGGTGCATCGCGCAGGTCGGCGGGTGTGGCGATGGTGGCCCAACCCGCCTCGGTCGACCCGTACAGGTTGAACACCTTGTCGCCGAAGACCTCGCCCAGCCGGCCGGACAGCTCCGGCGGCAGCGGGTCGCAGCCGGTGAGCACGGCGCGCAGGCCGGAGAGCCGGTACCCGTCCCGCACCTGCGCCGGCAGGTCGGCGATCCGGCGCAGCTGCACCGGGAGGGCGACCAGCACTCCGGCCCCCTGCTCCGCGACGGCGGCGAGGATCTGCTCGGCGGAGTACCCCTCGGCGAGCACCACCGGCACCCCCAGTGCCAGCCCCGCGGCGAGGTACACCAGGCCGTACCCGTGGCAGGCGGGTACCGCGAGCACCAGCGGCTCACCCGGGCGCAGCGGTACCAGCCGCTGGTGCGTGGCGGCCGCGCGCAGCAGGGTGGGCAGCGGTACCGCCGGTGTCGCCGAGCGTGGCACCTCGCCGGTACCGGAGCTCAGCACCGCCAGCGTGCCCGGGCGTCGCGGCCGGCGGGCTGGCGTACCCGTCGCCCGCCCGGCGGCGGCCAGCTCCGGCCAACCCACGGCGGCCACCTGGGTCTCGAACTCTCCATCGTGGACGATCGCGGTGAGCCGTTCCCGCGCCACCACCGCCGCCAGCCGGTCCGGTGCCAGCTCGGGCGGCAGCAGCACCACCTGCGCGCCGACCTGAGTCAGCCCGGCAACCGTGCCGACGAAGC
>JAFMQQ010000036.1 GCA_017354595.1 Micromonosporaceae bacterium | reverse complement strand
TCACCGAGGCGAGGTTGGTGCGCAGGATCTCCGGTTCGGTGAACTGCGGCCGGGCCAGGAAATCCGCCTCGTCGTAGAGCCGGATGCAGATGCCGTCGGCGACCCGGCCGCAGCGGCCGGCTCGCTGGTTCGCCGAGGCCTGGGAGACCGGCTCGATCGGCAGCCGCTGCACCTTCGTGCGCAGGCTGTACCGGGAGATGCGCGCGGTACCCGGATCCACCACGTAGCGGATGCCCGGCACCGTCAGCGATGTCTCCGCGACGTTGGTGGCGAGCACGATCCGCGTTCCGGTATGTGCCTCGAAGACCCGGTGCTGCTCCACTGTGGAGAGTCGGGCATAGAGCGGCAGCACCTCGGTCCGGGGCAGCTCCAGCCGGCCCAACGCCTCGGCGGTGTCGCGGATCTCCCGCTCGCCGGAGAGGAACACCAGCACGTCACCGGTACCCTCGCCGCGCAGCTCCTGCACCGCGTCGCCGATCGCCTCGATCTGGTCCCGATCCTCACCGACCGGCCGGTACCGCATCTGCACCGGGTACGTGCGCCCGGAGACCTCCACCACCGGTGCGTCCCCGGCCGGCCCGGCGAAGTGCCGGGCGAACCGGTGTGGATCGATGGTGGCCGAGGTGATGATGAGCTTGAGGTCCGGCCGGCGGGGGAGAAGCTGTTTCAGGTACCCGAGAATGAAGTCGACGTTCAGGCTGCGCTCGTGTGCCTCGTCGATGATCAGGGTGTCGTACCGGCGCAGCAGCCGGTCGTGCTGGATCTCGGCGAGCAGGATGCCGTCGGTCATCAGCTTGACCCGGGTCTGCTGCCCGACCCGGTCGGTGAAGCGCACCTGGTAACCGACCAGACCACCCAGCTCGCTGCCGAGCTCCTCGGCGATGCGCTGGGCGATGGTACGGGCGGCCAGCCGCCGCGGCTGGGTGTGCCCGATCAGCGCCGGCCTGCCGTCGGGCCCGGGGGACCCGGGCCCGGGCGCACCCCGCCCCAGTTCCAGGCAGATCTTCGGCAACTGGGTGGTCTTGCCGGAGCCGGTCTCGCCGGCGACCACGACCACCTGGTGGTCCCGGATCGCGGCCAGGATGCCGTCCTTGCGCTGGCTGATCGGCAGCTCGGCCGGGTACGTGATGGCCAGATCGTGTTCCATGTCAGCCTGCAACTCTACGGGCGCCAGTGGTGGTGTGCCGAGTGATTTGCCTGGCTGTGCGGCGGGGTCGAGGTGGAGCCGGACCACTAGCCTCGGGCCTGTGAACGTGTTGGCCCGGCTGGTGCTCGGTTCGGGACGGTTACCCGAGCAGCTGCGGGCCAGGCTGCGCTCGGAGAGCCTGATCCTGCTGGAGGAGGGGCTGATCGGCTCGATCACCTGGCGGGACTACCGGGCCCCCGGGCAGTACGCCAACTGGCGGAAGGACCTGGTCAGCGGCGCGATCGGGATCAGCAACACCAGCCTGGTGGTCTTCGCCGGCCGGGCCAAGCGGATCGACCTGCCGTTGCGTCACCCGCGGCGCTCCGCGGTCGAGGTCAGTCTGGAACGGCCGGACCGGATCCTCTTTGCTCAGGACGCGGGCGCGTTCCTGCCCGACCGCTCCGGGCGGATCGAGTACCGGCTACGTACCGCCCAGGCCGGGCACATCCACGCCGTGCTCTGCCTCTGATGCTCTCCGCCTCGCACGTTGCTGTCCATATTGGACGGTTCAGCCGCGGTACACCTTCAGGTCGGCGATGGTGGCCGGACCGGCTACGGCACCCAGCGCCTCGATCGCGGCCAGTTCCCGGTCATCCGGGCCGAGGGCCAGGATCTCCATGAACGACACACCGACCACGTTGCGGAGCTGCTCATCCGGGCTGGTGTAAAGCACTTCAACGGCCGCGGCGAAGCAGTCAACGGGCTGGCCGGCAGCCACAGCGGCGACGAACCACCGGGTCAGGTCGGCCATCAGCACGTGCGGCAGGATCTCGTCGTTGTCGGCCAGGTGCTCGTCCAGCACCGGCCGGGTACCCGAGGACGGCGGCCACGAACGCCAGCATCCCTTCGACGGTGGCCGGCGCAGGCGTGTAGTCGTCCACCCGGCCAGCCTAACCGCGGCTGGCCGGCCGGACACCCCTCGCCCCGGCGGTGAGCCTGGTCTTCGCTCTGCCCCGAGGCTGACCACCGTCCACGTTGGACGGTCGGGCGGTTCGCCTGCCGGTGCGGTACAGTCATCGACCATGGCTGACGCGGAGGACGGCGCGCCCGGCTGGGAGGCGATCGACCGGGCGCTGCAGCAGCTCTATCCCGGTGTGGTTCCGAAGCACTACGGCACGCTGGTGAAGTGGAGCCTGGGCGGACCCGACCCGCTCGATGGCATCAGCGTGTACCGGCGCGACGACCACTGGCACTTCGTCAGCTACGGCATGTCGGAGCTGTACGCCAAGGAGTCGGATGACCCGGAGGAGTCCGGCTGGGGCTTCGAGTTGACCCTGCGCCTGGCCCGGCCGCAGCCGCAGAGCGAACCGCCGGTCTGGGCGCTGGCCCTGCTGCAGAACCTGGCCCGCTATGTGTTCGACTCCGGCAACTCGTTCGCCGCCGGTCACCACGTGGATCTCAACGGCCCGATCAGTCTGACCGAGCCGCAGACCGCGATCCGCGCCGTCGTCTTCACCGAGGACCCGGAACTGCCCCTTATCGATACGCCCCACGGCCGGCTGCGCTTCCTCCAGCTGGTCGGCATCACGCTGGAGGAGTACGCCGCGATCGAGCGGTGGGATGCGGCGCAACTGCTCCAGGTACTCGCCACCCACCTGCCACTCTTCGTCACCGACCTGGCCCGCGCCGACCTCACCGCCGAGCCGTCCGTCGCCGCGGCGATCGCCGAAGGAGTACGCCGGGACGGCTCCTCGACCGGTTCACTCTTCGTCCAGGAATCTGGCTGGCAGACCGGTACCGGCACCACGTTGACGTTCGGCGCCAAGGCGGCCGAGGGCATCGCCCGGGTACTGCCGGCCCGCCTGAGCTTCGGTCGAGGTCTGCTGATCGACGGCCCGGATCGAAGCATCGAACTGCTACCCGGCGACCGGCTGGCGATCACGCACCGGGACCGTGACCTGCTGGAGCTCCAGCTGCCGGCACCGGTCCTGGACGAGCTGGCGGCGGCGCTGCGCCCGGTCGCTGGAACCTACCGGCTGCCCAGCGCGCCCGGGCTGACGGTTGAGATAGTCAAGTCACAGATCCGCGACCGGGACGGCAACATCGTCGCCGAGGTCGGCTGACCGTCGCCTCCGGCGGGATCGGGATAACGGATCCTGCACCGGCGAGTGCCGGGCGCCGGTACAGTCGCTTCCTATGAGCGGTCGGCGGCACCGGGCGGGCCTGGTCGCCTGCGCGCTGCTGGTCGCGCTCACCGGGTGTGGCCGGGCCGGCACCGCGACGCCGCCCGCGCACTGGGTCACCCCGTCCGCCGCACCCTCCGCCGCGTCCCGTGTGGACAGTTGCCTACCCAGCGCGGGCGCGCACCGGCTGGCCGGGACGGGACCCACCGCGGTACTGCTCGGCAAGGGCGCCAAGGGGGTGCTGCTCACCCCGGACCAGGGCCGCGGCATCTGCCAGTGGCTGTCGTTCGGCCGGCTGCTGGTCGGTCGGGGGTACCACGTGCTGATCTGGGACCCGGGAAGCGACCCGGTCGCCGAGGCGGGCGTACTGGTGGATCGGCTCAAGGCGGCCGGCGCGAAGCGGGTGGCGCTGATGGGTGCGGGGGCCGGAGCGGACATCTCCATCTTCCTGACGGCCGGCGGGAAGCCGGGCATCGGCGGCCTGGTCTGGCTCTCCGGCAACGAGACCCTGGCGGCGACGGGCGAGCCGGTCGAGCCCAAGGTCAAGCAGCTTAAGGTACCGGTGCTCTTCGTCGCCTCCCGCGCCGACTTCAACGGGGCGGCGGTACTCGCCGGGCGGCTGCACGACCTGCTCCCCACCGCGCAGCAGCAGAAGGTGCTGGCGATCCCGGGCGACCAGCGGGGCGTGGCGCTGCTGACCGGACCGTACCGGGACCGGGTGCTGCCGATCCTCTTTGACGACCTGTCGCACTGGACCAGCACCGGGTGAGCTAACCGCGGGGCGCCACCAGCGAGGCGGGATCGATCGTGACGGCGACTGGTTCGGTCATCTCCAGTGGGATGCCGGGAACTCCGGCCGCGTGCTCCGCATAGTGGCTGCCCTCCAACCGGAACAGCCGCAGGGCGATCGACTTGGGCTCGGACTCGACCAGCAGGTACCAGCCGATGCCGGCCTCGGCGTACAGCTGCATCTTGAGCACCCGGTCCACGGCCGGATTGCCGGGCGAGACGATCTCGCACACCAGGCGTACCGCGGCCACGTCGACGACCGGTTCTTCGGGGTCGATCGTCTCCACGATGGCCAGGTCCGGGATCGGGATGCGGCCGGTGCGCAGGCGCACATTGATCGCCTCGTAGACCTCCAGGCTGGCCTCGTTTGCCATCGGTTCGAGGGCGTTGGCCAGCCGGCGGGAGACCTGCTGGTGCTTCGGGCTTGGGGCCGGGCTCACAAGGAGACTCCCGTCGATGAGTTCCACGCGGTCCCTGGTCTCGCCGAGTGCGAGGTAGTCCTCCTCGGTCCAGGGCAGGCCATGGTCGCCGAGCACCGCTGCAGTCACAGCCACACCTCCTAGATGCGATTCGGCCTTCTTGATGCGATTCGGCCCTGGGTGCGATTCTGCCATCCTCGACTCGCCGTCGACGGTGGGCGCAGGTCCGGGTCGACGGTACAGTCGTCCATGCTACAGGTGGTCCCGGACCCGTTGGGCCAGCCTCGCCTTCTCGGCCCCGTACACCACGTGGTGCCGGTAGTCCGGGTGGCCAGCAACGAGCGCGCAGACGAAGCACGGACCGTTGCGAACCCGGCGCTCGTACTGCCCGATGTCGAACATCCAGGGACCCTAACGCCGCCGGCGGCGTCCGCGACGGTGACCGACCGCTGGCCTGGCGAAGTTGAGGATTTTCGGTCTTGACAGAGTACCCCTGCCCGGGTGGAGGGTTCTGGGGACTTCGTCAACCGTTGTCTTGACCGGAGGTAATAAACATGATCAACTTCGTGGCCGCCATCGTCATCGGCATCGTGATCGGCGGCATCGGGGCTGCGGTCCTGCGCCGAGCACCGAACGCGCTGTGGCTCGCTCCTGTCTCGTCTGTCGTCGGCGCGTTGATCGCCGCGGTCCTCGGCGCGATCCTCGGCCACGCGGGCTACGGCTGGAAGAAGGCCGCACTGCAGGTCGTCCTGGCCATCGTCGGTGTCGCGGTGGCGGCCGTGGTCACCCGCCGTGCCGCGAGCAGCTCACCAACGAGCAGTGTCGAATCCAGTAGCTGAGTGACTGAGCCGCTCAACCGCCGCTGGCGTGGCCGGGACCGATCAGCAGCATCGTGCTGACGACCGGCGCGCCAGCGGCGCCCGGCGGCGGGCGTCCAGACCGTACCCGGACCTCAGCGACCGCCCGGACCGTCCACAGTCGACTTCCAGTACTGGATGATGGTCTGACCGCCGTGCTTCTTCGTCCGGCCGGTCGGCTGGAAGCCGGCCCGCTGGTACAGCCGCCGCGCCCGGTCGTTGGCCTGCCCGGTCCAGAGCTGGAGCATCCGGTACCCGCGCCCGCCGGCCTGCTCGCCCAGCGCGTCGAGCAACTGCTGCCCGACGTGCCTGCCCCAGTGGTCGGGGTGTACGAAGACCATCGAGATGTGGCACACGCCGGGCAGCGGAGCACCAGAACCATCGGTATCGCGCCCCGGCTCGGCCAGCGCCATGCCGATCGTCTCGCCATCCTGCTGCGCCACCAGCACCAGGGCGCCGGGTTCGGTGAGTTTGGCGCGTACCCGGGCGATCCGGTCCGGGTCCGGCGCCCTTCCCCGGGCGGTGTTCGCCAGTCGCCAGACGCGCAGCGCGGCCGCCAGGTCGGCGGGGCGGGCCTGGCGGGCGGTCACCCGGACTGGGTGCGCAGGTACTCGGCGATCGAGGAGATGTCGTTGCCGCCGAAGCCGGCGGCGACCGCGCCCGCGACCACCCTCCGGTTGGCGGCCAGCTGATCAGCCCGTACCCCGTGCCGGGTGGCGAGCGCGTCCACCAGCCAGAGGTCCTTGGCGACCAGGTCGACCAGGAACGCCGCCGGCGTCGTCTCCGGATGCACGAAGGCGTCCCGCTTGTACTGCACGTACGGCGCGGCGACCGCGCTGTTGGCGAAGACCTCGTACGCCTGCTCCCGCTCGACGCCGGCCCGTTCCGCCAGTACCAGCGCCTCCGACAGCGCCTGGTTGAGCGCGATCAGCACCGAGTTGACGGCGAGCTTCATGGTCGCGCCGGCGCCCAGGTCGCCGAGGTGGAACACCTTGCTCGCCAACGCATCCAGTACCGGCCGGGCGCGTTCGACCGCCGCCGGGTCCCCACCCGCCAGCACCGTCAACTGTCCATTGAGGACCAGCGGCACGCTACCGGAGACCGGTGTGTCCAGCAGGGCCGCGCCGCGTTCGGTGACCAGCGGGGCGAGCTTGTGCACGGTCTCCGGCTGCAGCGTGCTGCACTCCAGCACCACGACGCCGGCGGTCAGCCCCAACGCCAGGCCGTCCGGGCCGGCATAGGCGCTGCGGACCGCGGCGTCGTCGGCGAGCGAGACCAGCACCACCTGGGCCGCCTCGGCCGCCTCCCGGGCGGTGCCGGCGACGGCCGCACCGGTGCTGCCGGCCGCCGCTTCGGCGCGCTCGCGGGTGCGGTTGAAGACCGTCACCGGGTACCCTCCGGCGCGCAGCCGGGTGACCATGGCGGCACCCATCCGCCCCGCCCCGATCACGGCCACCGGCACGTCCGGCGTGGCTTCCCCGGCCGGCTCCGTCACATCAGCAGCCATCCGCCGTCCACCGCCAGGTTCACCCCGTTGACCGCCGGGTTCTCCAGCAGGAACACCGTGGCGCCCACGATGTCCTGCATGGTGACCAGCCGGCCGGTCGGGGTACGTTTCCGTACCCCCTCGAGGTAGTCGGCCTTGCCGCTCCAGTATGGACTGTCCCCGACGATGCCCGGGTGGATCGCGTTCACCCGCACCGGAGCCAGCTCCAGCGCCAGCGTGTTCACCATGCCCACCACGCCACCGTTCACTGTGGACACCGTGGTGGAGCCCGGGTACGGCCGCTCCTTCGCCTGGCCGCCGAAGAGCAGGATCGAGGCGGTGCCGGTGAGCTTGTCCCGCAGCGCGTGCACCACCGCGGTGTAGCCGACCAGTTTCAGCGTGACCAGGTAGATGGCGCGCTCCACGCTGTACTCGGACGCGGTGTTCGAGTCCCGCTCGATGGCGGCCAGCACCAGGTGGTCCACCTCGCCCACATCGGCGAGCGTCGTCCTGATCTCGTGCGGCCTGGCCAGGTCGAAGGCGAAGCTGCGGGTACTGCCGCCCACTTCCTGTACCGCCTTGCCACAGCGGTCGGCGTCCCGGCCGGTGAGGATCACATCCCGGCCCTGCTCGGCATAGTGCCGGGCGATCTGTTTGCCCAGGCCGGCCGTACCGCCGACGACAACGACGCTACCCATTCTCCAGTTCCCCTCGTAGGTAGTCCCAGTCCCGGGCGAAGCGGTACGAGTGCCGGGCCGGCGGCTGCGGTGCCTGGGTCTCCAGCCAGCGCAGCTCGCCGGAGCCGAGATTGCGGAAGCTGTGCACGCAGCCGACGCCCGCCCAGGCGACGTCACCGGGACCCAGCTCGTACCGCTTCCCGTCGAAGACGCCCTCGGCCCGCCCTTCGAGGAACATGTACGTCTCCTCGAACGGGTGGTCGTGCGGGCCGGCCACCCCGTCCGGCGCGTACCGCACCATGAACATCGTGGTCAGCTGGGCACCGAGGTCGGTGTCGACCATCATCTTCACGGTGATTCCACTGTAGACAAGCAGGGCGGTGCGCATGCTCGCCGAGACGGCCAGGTTCTGCTGCGACTGGTTCTCCGCGAGCATGTTCGCCGGCTCGATGTGCCCGTACCGCCGGATGCGCGGGTCGCGCGGGTTCACCGGCGCCGGGGTGTCCCGGCGCAGCGGCGGTACCCCGAGCCGATCGCCGTCGTGTGTGGCGCGCGGCTGCGGGGCGAGCATCCGCGCCCACCGGGCCGGCTCGGCCGACTCGTTGCGCCACGAATGCGGTACGCCGACCGGGATCAGGCCGTAGTCGCCCGGGCGGATCAGCGTGGCACCCTCGGGCGTCTGCAGCACCACCTCGCCGGAGATACCGAAGTCGCACTCTTCGAACGAGTGCACCCGGGCCGGTATCTCGGCGCCCGGCTGCAACTGCGCGACGGTGAACCCGGTGTGTACGGCGCCGGGCGTCTGCTCGTCCACCACGCTCCACTCGGCGAACCCGGGGGAGCCATCGGTGAACGACGCGTCGGCGCCGTACCGGACCAGGTGCCTCATGCGCTCGCCGGTGCCGCAGCCTTCGCCGCCGCCACCGCGCCGACGAGGTAGTCCTTCGAGGACTCGACCAGTTGCCGGGCCCGGGCCACGTCGGCGACCAGCTTGCCGCCACGCTTGCGTACCACGCCGTCCACGATCACGGTGTCCACATTGGATACATCGGCGGAGAGGGTGACCGCAGCGGCCGCGTCGTGGATCGGCGCCGTATTGATCGACTGCGCATCGACCAGCACGATGTCCGCCTTCTTGCCCGGTGTCAGGGAACCGGTCTTCGCCTCCAGGCCGGCCACGAACGCGCCGTTCAAGGTGGCGATCTCCAGCATCTGGCGCGCGGTGAGCAGGCCGGTCGCCGGCTCGTTCTTCTCCCAGAAGACGGAGTTCTCCAGCACCCGCTCGACCGCGAAGGCGGCCCGGATCTGGGTGAACATGTCACCGGGTACCGTGGTCACCACGTCGATCGAGAAGCTGGGCCGCAGGCCGTAGTTCATCGCCTTGCGCACCGGCGGGTATCCGTGCCCCATCTGCTGCTCGACCTGTGGCGCGATGGAGATCAGGCCGCCCGAGTCGGCGACCAGCTGCCACTCCTCGTCGCTGAAGTAGCAGCAGTGCACGTAGGTGTCGCCGGCGCGCAGCAGCCCGAGGTCCTTCAGCTGCTTGATCATGCCGAACCGGCCGGCCATCCGGCCCATCCCGACGTGGCAGGTGATCGGCAGCGACAGTTCGGTGGCCATCGCCCACTCGGCGCGCACCACGTCGTCCTTGCAGAAGCCCGGGCCGCGGGTGGCCAGGCCCATGGTCAGCAACTGGTCGTCGGAGCTGAAGTAGGTCTCCCGTACCCGCTGCACGTCGCTTCTCGGGATGACGATGGAGCTCTCGAACCAGTAGTCGGCGAGGGAGAGGTTCGCGCTGCCGTACGCGTACTGCGCCCGGATGCCGGTCTCCTGCAACGCCTGGATCCCGGCGTCCGGGTGGGCCGGGGTGTTGTTGATGTGCGACCAGTCGACCAGGGTGGTGATTCCGGCGTTGAGGCACTCCAGCGCGCCGGCGAGGTTGGAGTTGTACACATCCTCGGCCCGGTAGTGCGGGGCGAAGGTGTCCAGGATCTCGACGAAGTAGTCGTCCAGGGTGGCGTCCGGCGCCACGTTCCGGATCGCCGTCTCCCAGGTGTGCCGGTGGGTGTCGACGAAGCCGGGGATGACGATGAAGCCGGTCGCGTCGATCACCTCGGCGTCGGCATTGATGCTCGGCGCCACCGCTGCGATCTTGTCATCTTCGATGAGTACGTCGCCGGCCGGCAGGTCGCCGATTGCGGGGTCCACGGTGAGTACGTGTCCGCCACGGATGAGTGTCTTTGCCATGGTGTCTCCTCGGGGTGGGAAGGAGTGCGGTTGAAGTGTGTGGGTGTCAGTAGGCGCTGAGCTTGCGTACCGCGTCGGTGACGGTACGGACGGACGGAATGACTTCGTCTTCGAGCCGGTCGGCGAAGGGCAGCGGTACGCAGGCCGCGGCGAGCCGGCGCACCGGGGCGTCGAGTGTCTCGAAGCCCTCATCGGCCACAATGGACGCCACGGTGCCGCCCCAGCCGCCCTGGTACGGGTTCTCCTCCACGATCGCCAGCTTGGAGGTGCGTGCCACCGAGGCGAGTACCGTCGCCATGTCCAGTGGCACCAGGCAGCGCAGGTCCACCACCTCGACCGAGATGCCCTCGCCGGCAAGCGCCTGCGCGGCCGACAGCGCCACCGGTACCGTCGAGGCGAGCGCGACCAGCGTGACATCGGTACCCGGCCGGATCACCGCGGCCTGGCCGAGCGGGATGACATGGTCGGGCGGCGCGGCCGGGCCCTTGCTGGCGAACAGGCCCTTGTGTTCGAAGAAGACGACCGGGTCGTCGGAGCGGATCGCGGAGGCCATCAGACCGACCACATCGGACGGTGTGGACGGCGCCACCACCTTCAGGCCAGGGATGGTAAGAGCCCAGTTCTCCACCGCCTGCGAGTGCTGGGCGCCGAAGCCGAGCCCGCCGCCGTTCGCGGTGCGGATCACCAGCGGCACGGTGACCTGGCCGCCGGTCATGTACCGCACCTTCGGGATCTCGTTGGCCAGGTAGTCCCAGCAGCAGGCGAGAAAGTCGGAGAACATGATCTCGGCGACCGGGCGCAGCCCGGTCATCGCCGCACCCATCGCGGCGCCGATGATCGCCTGCTCCGAGATCGGCGTGTCCCAGATCCGTTCCGGCCCGAACTCCTTGAACAGCCCGACCGTCGTCTTGAAGACGCCTTCGGCCGCACCGATGTCCTCGCCCAGACAGACCACAGTGGAGTCCCGCCGCATCTCGCGGGCGATCCCCTCGGCGACCGACTCCCGGTAGGTCGTGGTCGCCTGCGCCGGTGCCGTCGCCTGCGCCGGTGTCTTCAGGTCCGCCATTGCGCGCCTCCGTCCGCCCAGACATCGGTGAACGCCTCGGCCGGGTCGGCCTCCGGCGCCGCCTTCGCCGCCGCCACCGCGTCCGCCACCGTCTTCGCGGCCCGCGCGTCCACCTCGGCGATCCGGTCCGCCGCTATCCCGTCGGCGGCCAGCCGCTGCTTGGCGACCAGCAGCGGATCGCGGGCCAACCACTGTTCGACCTCGTCGGCCGGCCGGTACTTCGCCGGGTCGGTCCGCGAGTGTCCAAAGTGGCGGTACGTCATCGCCTCGATGATGGTCGGTCCCTCGCCGTCCCGGGCGCGCTGCGCGGCCCGCACCACCGCGTCGCGTACCACCAGCACGTCGTTGCCGTCGATGACCTCGGCGGGCAGCTGGTAGGCCGGCGCCCGGTCCGCAGCCGGGTGCTCCACCGCGGTGACCGAACCGATCGGGGTGTACTCCATGTAGAGGTTGTTCTCGCAGATGAACACGACCGGCAGCCGCCACACCGCGGCGAGGTTGAGCGCCTCGTGGAAGGCTCCGATGTTCGTCGCTCCGTCCCCGAAGAACGCGACCGCGATCTGGCTGCTGCCGCGCAGCTTCGCCGACCACGCCGCCCCGGCCGCCATCGGCAGGTGCGAGCCGACGATCGCGTACGAGCCGAGCATGTTGTGCTCCGCACTGGTCAGGTGCATCGAGCCGCCCTTGGCCTTGCACAGGCCGGTCGCCCGGCTCATCAGCTCGGCCAGGCAGGCCGCGGGCGCCGCGCCGCGGGCCATCGCATGGTGGTGGCCGCGGTAGGTGGCGAAGACGTAGTCGTCCGGGCGCAGCGCCGCGCTCGCGCCCACCGCCACCGCCTCGTGCCCGGCGGCCAGGTGCGTGGTGCCCTTCACCAGCCCGGCCAGGAACAGATCCTGTGCCGCCTTCTCGGTGCCGCGGATGACGCTCATCTGCTCGTACAGGTCGAGCAGGTCCACCTCAGTGGTCGTGGCCATCAGACACCGCCGGCGGGGTCGGCGGAGCCGGCACTGGAACCGCGCCCCGCCTCCGTGTTCAGGTGGGACTGGGACTCCCGCTGGGTCGGGAGTGGACCGCCGACCGTCCAATAGCGACGCCCGGCGACCAGCAGCTGTTCGGCCGGGAACTTGGTGATGATCTCGCAGCCGTCCGCGGTCACCACCACCTCCTCCTCGATCCGGGCCGCGGACCAGCCGTCCGAGGCCGGCCAGTACGTCTCCAGCGCGAAGACCATCCCCTCCTCCAGTACCTCCGGGTGGTCCAGCGAGACCAGCCGGCTGAAGATGGGCTTCTCCCAGATGGACAGCCCGACGCCGTGTCCATATTGGAGCGCGAAGGCGGCCATCTCGTCGGCGAAACCGAACTCCTGCGCGGTCGGCCAGACGCTGACGATGTCGCCCGTGGTGGCGCCCGGCTTCACCAGCGCGATAGCCCGGTCCATGTACTCCCGGCAGCGCACGTACGCGTCGCGCTGGGCCGCCGACGCGCTGCCCACCGCGAAGCACCGGTAGTAGCAGGTGCGGTAACCGAGGTGGCTGTGCAGGATGTCGAAGAACGCCGGGTCACCCGGGCGCAGCACCCGGTCGCTGTACACGTGCGGGTGCGGCGAGCAGCGCTCGCCGGAGATGGCGTTGACCCCTTCGACGTACTCACTGCCCAGGTCGTAGAGCACCTTGCTGACCACGCCGACGCACTCGTTCTCGCGTACCCCCGGCCGCATGAAGCCGTACAGCTCCTCGTATGCGGCGTCGACCATCGCGCACGCCTGGGTCAGCAGCCCGATCTCGTCCGGCGTCTTGATCCGCCGGGCCTCCAGGAAGACCTGCTGCCCGTCGACGACCTGCAATCCGGCCCGCTGCAGGGCGAACAGTACCGGTGGCTCGACGATGTCCACCCCGATCGGCTCGCCGGCCAGCCCGTGCTCCTCCAGTACCTGCTTGACCTTCGCCGCAACGTCCTCGGCGATACCGGCGTCGGGGTGGAACGCGCCGCGCAGGGTGGAGATGCCGGCGCGGGCCCGCTGCGTACCGTCCAGCCACGGGTTGAACAGCTGGTGGTGCTTTGCCGCCGAGCCGAAGTCCCAGACCACCGGTTTACCGCCGCGGGGCAGCAGGGCGAAGCGGATCAGCTTGTCCATCGCCCAGGTGCCGATGTGGGTCGCGGTCATGTAGCGGATGTTGGCGAAGTCGAAGGTGAGCAGCGACCCGAGCGATGAGGTGTCGAGCTTGGCCTCGAGCCGGGCGAGCCGGTCGGTGCGCAGCCGGTTCAGGTCGATGCGCTGTTCCCAGTCGACGGCGTTCGGGCCGTAGGTGCGGATGGCCAAGGGAAGCCTCCTTGCCAGGCGCCGGCTGCACCCACCCCGCCGGCGAAGTCGGTGCGGACGTGTTGGCCACGCTATTCCGGGTGCTCGCGGACCGTCAAGCATGACTTAACAACCTTGTTCACGATAGGCTCGCTGCTCCGGCCGGGACGTGGCCGGAAGTCCGGTGG
>JAFMQQ010000942.1 GCA_017354595.1 Micromonosporaceae bacterium | reverse complement strand
TGGAGGACATGTCCGGCTTCGACATCTCGCTGAACAACTGGGACGACGTCAAGCTGCGGTTCAAGTACAGCGACTCGACCGAGTTCGCGGTGGGGCAACGGGTCGCCGTCCAGCTCGGCTATGCCGACACCCTGCTGACCGTGGTGACCGGCACCATCAGCACGCTGAGCCCGACCTTCCCGGACACCGCATCGCCGACGGTGGCGATCAGCGGCGTGGATGGGATGCAGAAGCTCAAGGACAGCAAGCCGGCGCAGAACGAGCCGAAGATCTACCGGCAGATGACCGACTGGCAGATCGCAACCCAGGTGGCGCAGCGCAACCAGCTGCGCATCGTGACCACCCAGGAGGGACCGACCTACGAGCAGGTGGTGCAGAAGAACCAGGACGACGCGACGTTTCTGGTGGAGCGGGCGAAGCGGGTGGACTTCGACTGCTTCCTGCTCACCGATGCGGACAGCGGCGCGGACACGCTGTACTTCATCCGCCCCACCGACGGCCGGGACGGCCGCCCGATGCGGGTGTACCAGCTCGCCTACGGCCCCGGGTTGAGCACCGATCCCACCGCGGCCTCGGCGGCGGGAAGTGCCTCGGCCGGGCCGACCGCGCAGCCGGCCGGCCTGCTGCCCAACCTGATCAGCTTCACCCCCACCCTGACCATCTCCCGGCAGGTGGGCAGCCTGACCGTACGCGGCTGGGACCCGCGTACCAAACAGGCGATCACGTACACCGCCACCGCCACCGACCTGCCCGCCTCGCCGGATGGTACGACTGGCCAAAGTGGACCAGCCGCCGCCGACTCGGCGCTGGGCGGCCGGCAGGACGTGGTGATCGACGCGCCGGTGGAAAGCGACCAGGAGGCCAAGGACCTGGCGACCAGCCTGCTGCGGGAGCGGGCGTACGAGTTCATCACCGCGACCGGTCGCATCGCCGGCCTGCCCGAGCTGCAGCCCGCCGACAACCTCCAGATCTTCGGGCTGGGCCGGCGCTTCTCCGGCTCGTACTACGTCAAGCGGGTCGAGCACACGTTGAACTCCAGCGGCTTCTTCACCGACTTCACCGCCCGCCGCATCTTCGACGGAGGCAGCCAATGACCATTGTCCAGGCACGGTCCCGCAGTGCCGACCAGCGCTACTACGGCGTGGTACCGGCGCTGGTCGCCGAGGTGGACGGGGACGACGAGGCCCGGGTGAAGGTCAGCTTCCCCTGGTACGACCCGGGCACGGTCACCGACTGGTGCCGGGTCAACCAGTTGTACGCCGGCAACGGGTACGGCTCGGTCTTCATCCCGGAGAAGGGCGACGAGGTGCTGGTCGCCTTCGTGCACGGGGACATGCGCTTCCCGATCGTGCTCGGCGGGCTCTACAACGGCAAGGACAAGCCGCCGGCCACCCGGCAGGACGGCCACGACCGGAAGCTGATCCGTACCAGGCACGGGCACCAGATCGTCTTCGACGACCAGTCCGGGCACGCGGCGGTACGGATCACGTCGGCCGGCGGGCATGTGGTGGAGCTGGACGACGAAGGCAAGGCGGTCAAGGTGACCGCGGCCGCCGGCGGCAGCGTCTCGGTCACCGCCGACGGCGCGATCAGCCTGACGTCCAAGGAGAGTGTCACCATCGACGCGCCCAAGGTCACCCTCAGGTCCGGCAACGTGGACCTGGGCGGCGGTGCCACCGAGCCGGCGGTGCACGGGAACGAGCTGGTCACCCAGTTCGCCGCTCACGTGCACGGGACCGGCGTGGGCCCCTCCACCCCGCCGACCACGCCGCTGACCGCGCTGTCCGGGACGGTGCGCACGACATGA
>JAFMQQ010000941.1 GCA_017354595.1 Micromonosporaceae bacterium | reverse complement strand
CCGAAGTCGCGCGAGACGCCCTCGACCTCGACGATCATTGACCGCCTCCCGGGCGTACTTCCACGTGGTCCGGCTCCAGGTTCAGCTTCACCCGGTCCCGCAGCGACAGTGCCTCGACGAATGCGGCGGGCAGCTGCATCCGGCCCGCCCGGTCCAGTACCGCGTACTCCTCGGAGACCACCTCGTGCGTACCCTGCTCGGTGATCCGGGCCGTCCGGCGTACCTCGGCGGCGGTCCGGCCGTCGCGGATGGCGACCGTCCGGCGGACCTGGGTCGCCACGACCTCGTCGTGGGTGACCACGACGATGGTGACGCCCAACTCGGCGTTGATGGTACGCATCGCGGCGAACACCCCGGCGCCGGTCGCTTCGTCCAGCTCTCCGGTCGGCTCGTCGGCGAAGAGCACCTCCGGGTCGTTGGCGACCGCCACCGCCACCGCGCACCGCTGCTGCTCGCCGCCGCTCATCTGGCTCGGCCGCCGGTCCGCGCAGTAGCCGACGCCGACCAGGTCGAGCAGTTCGCGGGCGCGCCGGGCCAGGCGCCTGCGCCGGCCAGCCAGCCGCATCGGCAGCTCCACGTTCTGCCGCGCGGTGAGGTACGGCAGCAGGTTCCGGGTGGTCTGCTGCCAAACGAAGCCGACCACCCGGCGGCGGTACCGCAGCCGCTGCCTGGCGGACATGGTGAGCAGGTCGTTGCCGGCCACCCGGGCGATACCCGCGGTCGGCAGGTCCAGCCCGGACAGGATGTTCAGCAGGGTCGACTTGCCCGAGCCGGAGGCGCCGACGATGGCGAGCAGCTCGCCCCGATCCACCACCAGGTCCAGCCCTTGCAGCGCCACCACCTCGACGCCCTCGGTCTTGAAGATGCGCACCAGGCCGTCGCAGACGATGTGGCCCTGCAGCCGGTCCCGGCCGCCGGCCCGGTCCGCGGCCCGTTGCGCCGCGCGCCGCTGCAACTCGGCCAGGTCGGGTGCGGTTGTGGTCATCAGTTCTCCTCTCCCAGCCGGAGTACTTCACCCAGCCGCATCCGCCGGTTGACCACGTTCTCGACCACCGCCGCACCGGCGAGGGCCGCGGCGACCAGCGCCAGCAGGCCGCCCACCATGAGCGGGTCCAGGTGAACAGTCGCGGCGTGGCCAGCTGTGAACAGATCCAGACCGAGGGCCGGCCCGAGCAGCCACGGCAGCAGCAGACCGACCCCCGCGCCGGCTAGCACGGCCACGCACACCAGCGGCACCAACTCGTACCCCAGCATGGTCCGGCTCTGCCCGCGGGACAGGCCCATGGTGCGCAGCCGGGACAGTGCCCTGCCGCGGCCGCGGGCCTCGGCGAGCACGGTGAAGCCGGTCGCCAGTAGCGCCAGTACGGCCGCGCCGGCGGTCCCAATCACGAAGGCGAACGTCAGAAGTCCGTTGGCGGCGGTGCGGTCCAGGCCCGCGCGCAGCCCGGCTCGGGTGGTCACCTCGGTCGGCTGCGACAGCACGTTCGACGGGGTCTCGGCGTACGCCTGCTGGCCGGCGTCGCCGATCCGGCGCAGAGTGTCCACATTGAACCCGTGCCCGGCGATGAGGAACCGGTTGGGCGGCACCGGACCGGACGGCGAGACCGGCAGCGACGGCCACGGCAGCAACACGAACCGGTGGGTGCCCTGGCCGAGGCCCGGGAACTGGTCCGCGACGGCGCCGATGGTGAAGGCGAACCGGCCCACCCGCGTGGTGGCCGTACCGCCGCGCGGGAACTCCGCGGCCACGTCTGGTGACACCACGGCCGGTACCGGAGCGCCAGCGGATGCGCCGGCCGGTACGTCCGGTAT
>JAFMQQ010000940.1 GCA_017354595.1 Micromonosporaceae bacterium | reverse complement strand
AGGAGAGCGAGCTGACCCGGCTGCGGCTGGTGGTACTGCACGACGGCGGGCTCACCGACGACGACGGCAGCATCGACGAGCCGGTCGAGGTGGAGGAGCGGCGCGCTGAAGCACTGCAGACCATCGCCGAACGGCGTGGTATCCGGCTCAGTGTGCTGACCGCCGAGGGCGGCTCGCCACTGGAGCGACTCGCGTCGCTGGTCGCGGTGCCCGACTTCGCCTCGATCTACCTCGCGCTCGGGCACGGCTTCGAGCCGATGGCGGTGCCGGCGGTATCGGAGATGAAGGAGCTGTCGCGGGTTGAGTAGCGGCAGCGCGCCCGCGGAGGGCACGCCCGAGCCAGGTCATGGTGGTACCCGCGCCGTGCTGGCCGCGCTCGGGGCCAACCTGGGCATCGCGGCGACCAAGTTCATCGCCTTCGGGCTGACCGGTTCCTCGTCGATGCTCGCCGAGTCGATCCATTCGGTCGCCGACTCGGGCAACCAGGTGCTGCTGATCGTCGGCGGTGCCCGGTCCCGGCGGGAGCCGACCGGGCGGCACCCGTTCGGGTACGGGCGGGTGCGCTACCTGTACGCGTTCATCGTCTCGATCGTGCTGTTCAGCGTCGGCGGCCTGTTCGCCTTGTACGAGGGCCTGCACAAGCTGGAGCACCCGGAGCCGATCGTGGCCTGGAAGTGGGTACCGGTGGTGGTGCTGCTGGTCGCGATCGGGCTGGAGTCGTTCTCCCTGCGTACCGCCATCCAGGAGACCAACCTGGTGCGTGGCGGTGCTTCCTGGTGGCGGTTCATCCGGCACGCCCGCGCCCCCGAGTTGCCGGTGGTACTGCTGGAGGACACCGCGGCGCTCAGCGGTCTGGTCTTCGCCCTGCTCGGCGTGGGGCTGACCCTGCTGACCGGGGACGGCGCGTACGACGCGATCGGGTCGCTGGCGATCGGAGTGCTGCTCGTGCTGGTCGCCGCGGTGCTCGCGGTGGAGACGACGAGCCTGCTGATCGGCGAGTCGGCCACCGAGGACCAGGCGGCCGCGATCCAGGTCGCACTGGTCGACGGTACCGTGCTGCAACGGGTGATCCACCTCCGCACCGTCCACTTAGGACCTGAAGAGCTGCTGGTGGCGGCGAAGGTCGGGGTGCCCGCTACCCTCAGCGCGCAGCAGGTGGCAAGCGCGATCGACGCGGCCGAGGTACGGGTCCGCACCGCGGTGCCGATCGCCAACCTCATCTACGTGGAGCCGGACATCTACCGGGACGGGGACTAGCACCATGGAGCCGCTGGCGGGGCAGATCAGGGGGTACGCCTGGGGTTCGCGTACCGCCATCGCAGCACTGCAGGGCCGGCCGGTACCGGCGCCCGGCCCCGAGGCGGAGCTCTGGCTGGGCGCCCATCCGGACCTCCCATCCTCCACTGTGGAGGGACCGTTGGACCGGCGGATCGCGGCGGACCCGGCCGGGCTGCTCGGCGACGCGGTACTCGCCGAGTTCGGCCCGCGCCTGCCGTACCTGCTGAAGGTGCTCGCCGCCGCGGAGCCGCTGTCGTTGCAGGCGCACCCGGACACGGCTCGCGCCCGGCAGCGGTACGCCGCCGGCGACCCCAACTACCGCGACGCCTGCCACAAGCCGGAGCTACTGGTGGCGGTGGAGGAGTTCGACGCGCTCTGCGGCTTCCGCCCCCCGGCGCTGGCCGCCGGGCAGCTGGCCGAGCTGGGCGTACCGGCGCTGCAGCCAGTGGTCGCCGCACTGGAGACCGCGGACCTGCGCGGCGCGGTGACCAGCCTGCTGTGCTGGCCGGAGGAGGACCGGGCGGCGGTGGTCGG